>CAMCGI010000017.1 GCA_945874205.1 Francisella tularensis subsp. holarctica | reverse complement strand
TTAAGTAACGACGATGCGTCATTTAGAAACCGCTTCCGTCTTTCGCAAACAGCTTAAATTGATGCTGAAAAGAGGAAAAGTGGAGTCAGAAATTAAAACGGTGATTATCATGTTAGCAAACGATGAACCATTACCGCCAAAATATCGTGACCACGCATTAACGGGTAACTTTGCAGGATTTCGAGACTGTCATGTTCAACCAGACTGGTTACTCATTTATAAAAAACAGGACAGCGAAGACGGTTTAGGCATACTCCGACTTGAAGCAACTGGAACACATGCAGATTTATTCACATGAACCCCGATTACTCGGGGTTGTGTCTGATTTAAAGCAACCGTTTTTAGTAATCACTTCCAAAGAATTTGATAGTGTTTACCCTGCTCTTCCTGTGCTAATTGCGCATCAGCGAGTTCATTAGCAAATTTTGCTTTTTTCATTGCTGTGTCAATATCGCCTTTTTTAAGTGCTTCTTCACCTTCGAAAAGGTTAACATCAATTAAGGTTAATTTTCTACCAGAAGCTGCAAATGCTTTACCTGCTTCTGTCTTATCGCTACCATACTTATCTTTAATCGCTGTTGATGTCCATGCATAACCAACTTTTATAGCTGTCGCATTTTTTGCATTCGCACTGGTTGCAACTTCATCGAATGCCGCATTGCCAGAGCTAGCAACATCACCAGTGGAAATACAACCTGTAATACTGGTGACAGAAAGCAAGACGAGGATAGTGAGTGTTTTTTTCATGTTTTTCTCCAAAAGAATGATGTGAGCTAAAAGTCTTATTATTGTTTAACTTTACCAGCGGGGCTGCTGAATTATATAATGCATCAATCATAAGAGATGAGCACAGCGTTTATTTTACGGTAGAAACTCATATCAGACGTAAAAAAAATTTAATTTATCCATAACAATATTTAATAGGTGACCAATTATGCGAATTCTGGAAGAAGCGCTTACTTTTGACGATGTCCTGCTCGTACCAGCACATTCTGCCGTGCTACCCAAAGACGTATCTTTGGTTACTCAATTAACGCGCACGATTGCATTGAATGTACCTTTTATTTCAGCTGCAATGGATACCGTAACAGAAGCACGCTTAGCCATTGCCTTGGCGCAGGAAGGTGGTGTTGGTATTATTCATAAGAACATGACAGTACAACAACAAGCAGAACAAGTTGCTAAAGTAAAAAAACATGAAAGCGGCGTAATTCGTGATCCAATTACTGTTTCCTCCTCTGCAACCATTGCCGAAGCGAAGGCAATTACGAAAGAAAGAAATATTTCGGGTTTGCCTGTAGTCGATAATGGCGAACTAGTGGGTATCGTTACAGGACGTGATTTACGTTTTGAAAAAAATGTGTCGGCACCGATTTCGACCGTTATGACTCCTAAAGAACGTCTTGTCACTGTGCCAGAAGGATCAACACGTGAGTTTGTGTTAGACAAACTCCATGATCATCGTATTGAGCGTGTTCTTGTCGTTGATGCACAGGGTAAACTCAGTGGCATGATTACCGTTAAAGATATTCGCAAAGCACGTGAATATCCTAACGCTTGCAAAGATGAACAAGGTCGCTTACGTGTGGGGGCTGCTGTGGGAGCTGGAGCTGGCACGGATGAGCGCGTTGCAGCATTGGTTGAGGCTGGTGTTGATGTATTAATTGTCGACACTGCGCACGGTCATTCACAAGGCGTTATCGACCGTGTTCGCTGGGTTAAAGAAAACTATCCACAAGTGCAAGTCATTGGCGGCAATATCGCTACGGGTGAAGCTGCTTTAGCGTTGGTAGAAGCTGGGGCAGATGCCGTTAAAGTTGGTATTGGTCCTGGATCTATTTGTACTACGCGTATTGTTGCAGGGGTGGGTGTGCCACAGATTACAGCGGTAGCGAATGTAGCAAAAGCGTTAAAAGGTACTGGCATTCCCTTGATTGCTGATGGTGGTATTCGTTATTCTGGCGATGTGGCAAAAGCGTTAGCAGCAGGCGCTTATTGTGTCATGCTTGGCTCGATGTTTGCGGGCACGGATGAGGCTCCTGGTGAAATTGAATACTATCAAGGTCGCGCTTATAAAAACTATCGTGGCATGGGTTCGCTTGGTGCAATGGCACAAACACAAGGCTCTTCGGATCGTTATTTTCAGTCAACCAATGCCGAAGACAAGTTAGTACCTGAAGGAATTGAAGGACGTTTAGCCTATAAAGGACCTTTAGCGCCGATTTTGCACCAAATGTCGGGTGGCTTACGTGCTAGTATGGGTTATACAGGTTGCGCAACCATCGAACTGATGCGCACCAAGCCTTATTTCGTCCGTATTACTAATGCAGGTATTATTGAAAGTCATGTTCATGATGTGACAATCACCAAAGAAGCACCCAATTACCGAATCTAAGGAAGCACTATGTCTCACACTAATATTCATGATGACAAAATTCTGGTTTTAGATTTTGGTTCACAATACACTCAACTTATTGCACGTCGTGTTCGTGAAATTGGGGTATATACCGAGATTGTTCCTTGCGATGTCGATGATGCTTTTATTCGTAGCTATGGCGCTAAGGGTATTATTTTATCGGGTGGTCCTGAAAGTGCCTACGCTGAAGATACACTCAAAGCACCACAAGCCGTTTTTGAGCAAGGTGTTCCTGTATTAGGTATTTGCTATGGTATGCAAACCATGGCTCAGCAGTTAGGTGGTTTGGTAGAGCCTGCCGATGCACATGAATATGGTTACGCTAAAGTGCGTGCGCGTGGACACACAGAATTACTCAACGGTATTGAAGATGAAGTCACCGTAGAAGGCTATGGCTTATTGGATGTATGGATGAGTCATGGTGATCAGGTCGTAACGATGCCTGAAGGTTTCAAGCTTATGGCGAGCACCGATACTTGTCCGATTGCAGGCATGGCAGATGAAACACGTCATTACTATGCTTTACAATTCCATCCCGAAGTGACGCACACTAAGCAAGGTGGTCGTATTTTAGAGCGTTTTGTTGAAACCATTTGTGGCTGTGCTCGCTTATGGGATACACGTCATATTATCGACGATCAAGTTGCGCGTGTACGTGCCTTGGTTGGTGCTGATGCGGTGATGTTGGGTTTGTCAGGTGGTGTTGATTCATCTGTCGTTGCTGCTTTATTACATAAAGCGATTGGCGATCAACTTACGTGTGTGTTTGTCGATCATGGTTTGTTGCGTCATCAAGAAGGTGATGCGGTAATGGCGATGTTTGCCAACAATATGGGCATTAAAGTCATTCGTGTCGATGCAACCGAGCAGTTTATGACGGCATTAGCGGGTGAATCTGACCCAGAGGTTAAGCGTAAAATCATTGGTCGTGAATTTATTACCGTATTTGAAGCACAAGCGCGTGCAATGGCAGCTTCTGGTGTGAAGTGGTTGGCACAAGGCACAATTTATCCTGATGTAATCGAATCAGCGGGTACTAAGGGTGGTAAGGCTAAAGTCATTAAATCGCATCATAATGTGGGTGGTTTGCCTGATGATTTAGCGTTTAAGTTAATTGAGCCCTTACGTGAGTTGTTTAAAGATGAAGTGCGTAAGCTTGGTGTTGAGCTAGGCTTGCCTGCGAGTATGGTGTACCGTCATCCTTTCCCAGGTCCTGGCTTGGGTGTGCGCATTCTAGGTGAAATTAAGCAGGAGTATGCCGATATTTTGCGTTTGGCAGACCATATTTTTATCGAAGAATTACACAATAGTGGTTGGTACGATAAAGTATCGCAAGCTTTTGTCGTTTTCTTACCTGTAAAGTCAGTGGGGGTGGTGGGCGATTTCCGTCGCTATGATTATGTGGTGTCGCTACGTGCTGTCGAAACAATTGATTTTATGACTGCGCGTTGGGCGCACTTACCATATGAGCTACTCGAAAAAGTATCAGGACGCGTTATTAATGAGATTCCGCGTATTTCTCGAGTGGTTTATGATGTATCAAGCAAACCGCCTGCTACGATTGAATGGGAGTAATCATTGGTTTATCCTCCCCTGCTGAAGGTGATTTAGCTAAGATAGATGCTTTTTGGATGGAAAAAGCGTTATTACTGGCACAACAAGCAGAGCGTAATGATGAAGTACCTGTTGGTGCGTTGATTGTCTATAAGGGCAAGTGCATTGCTGCTGCTTGCAATGCCCCTATTGGCTTAAACGACCCCACTGCCCATGCTGAAATTTTAGCATTACGGGCAGCGGGACAATACCTAGGAAATTACCGACTGCCTAGCACTACCTTATATGTTACCTTAGAGCCCTGTTCGATGTGTGCTGGTGCAATAGTTCATGCACGCATTTCTCGTGTGGTGTTTGGTGCACCAGACCCTAGAACAGGTGCTTGTGGTAGCGTATTTAATGTATTGCAATCCGCTGCTCTAAATCATCAGTGTGACTTGCATCAGGGTGTGTTTGCTGAATCCAGTACTCAGTTATTACAAAATTTCTTTCGTCGTCGTCGAATTAAGAAACCAAAGCTTGATTCATTCTCTGGAATCTGTCAGGATTAGTCTCCAGACAATTTGTTACCATTAAGATTATCGGGTCACACCAAGATGCAAAATAGTTTTGACCATGCCGAAGGCATCAATAGCATTAAAATCTTACCTGGTGAGTTTTATGTTACACGAGACAATGAAAAGATAGAAACAGTATTAGGTTCTTGTATTTCTGCCTGTGTGCGTGATCCTGTTGCGGGTATTGGTGGCATGAATCATTTTATGTTGCCAATGGACAAAAATGCGATGGGCGTGCCCGCAGAATTAGCCGATGCTAATCGTTATGGTAATTATGCTATGGAAAACATGATCAATGCTGTAATCAAAATGGGGGCACAACGTTCACGCTTAGAATTTAAAGTTTTTGGTGGTGGTCGTATTATGAGCCAAATGACGAATGTAGGCTGGTATAACATTGGTTTTACTTTCGATTATTTGTTTACCGAAGGATTTCGCGTATTATCCCAAGATATTGGTGATATATATCCACGCAAAGTAGTGTATTATCCCTTGTCAGGACGTGTGCGTGTGCGCAAATTAAATGCAATGCATACACACAGCTTAACAAGTCAAGAATCGCAATATCGTACACGCGTGGCATCGACCCGTGTTGAAGGTGATGTTGAACTGTTTTAATTTAGTGTTGGGAGAAAACTTTTTGAAGTATCGTCGTTTTAAGGCTCGTCAAGGTCTGCAATCACACTGGTTATCTGCTCGAAAAAATACTGTTAGAACCTTAACCTTAGAGGAGTTGCGTAAAGCAATTTTGGCACTTAATTTATCAGTCGCACAAATTGACTTATCAATGACAGAAGGTAGTTATTCCGTTGACGCGCTCATTGACTCTTTTAATTTTATGCGTGAGGGACTCGAATCAATCCGTAACCATGTTGTTAATGATGATGTTTCGGATCTTATGATACTTAAATCACATGTGCTCTCAGAGAGTAATTTATTATCAGATAAAGTAAGCTCTAGTATTATTGCTTTTCAATTTTATGATCGATTGAGTCAACGCTTACATCACGTATCAGATAGCTTGTCGAGCTTATCAGATATTATTGGCAGTGAAAACCAAATTATTGATGAGACCGTGTGGCAATCTTTTATCGAAAAAATGGCTAAATATGCTGCAATGAGAGAAGAACACGAGCTATTTGAACTCATTTTTACCCAAGGGCTTAGTAGTGATGCAGCTATTGAACAAATGAAAATAAAAATGCGCGAACGTCTGATTGAAGCACAAAATACCCCAAATATAGGGGATGATGACGATGATGATATTGAGCTTTTTTAGCACATAATTATACTTAAAATGCTATCATCTAACTTTATTAAATATATTCCTTTATTTTTTTCTGGATACTTACTTTGATTGCTACTGCTAATATTA
Source organism: Francisella tularensis subsp. holarctica (assembly GCA_945874205.1). Taxonomy (GTDB): domain Bacteria; phylum Pseudomonadota; class Gammaproteobacteria; order Thiomicrospirales; family Thiomicrospiraceae. Next base: position 13,694 of record CAMCGI010000017.1, on the reverse strand, counting down.
CCATGCAATTTGGTGTAAAACCTTTATTTCAAGACATTTCTGTTAAATTTGCTAATGGCAACCGCTATGGACTCATTGGTGCTAACGGCTGTGGAAAATCAACCTTTATGAAAATTTTAGGAGCTGATTTAGAACCAACAGCAGGCAATGTCATGTTAGATGAAGGTGAACGTTTGGGTAAATTGCGCCAAGATCAGTTTGCATTTGAAGATCAAACCGTTCTTGATACCGTTATTATGGGTGATGCGCATTTATGGGAAATTAAGCAAGAACGTGACCGCATCTATTCTCTACCCGATATGAGTGAAGAAGATGGTATGAAGGTTGCCGATTTGGAAGTTGAGTTTGCTGAGTTGGATGGCTACACAGCTGAATCTCGTGCAGGTGAGCTACTACTTGGTTTGGGTATTGTCGAAGAACTTCATACTGGCTTAATGAGTGCTGTCGCACCAGGCTGGAAGCTGCGTGTGTTGCTAGCACAGGCTTTATTTGCTGACCCTGATATTATGCTGCTTGATGAGCCAACTAACAACCTAGATATCCACACCATTGAGTGGCTCGAAAATATGCTTAATGCGCGCAATAGTACAATGGTTATTATTTCGCATGACCGCCACTTTTTGAATAGCGTCTGTACGCATATGGCAGACTTAGATTATGGCAAGTTGACTGTTTTTCCTGGTAACTATGATGACTACATGATTGCAGCGGAAGCTGTTCAGGCAAAAATGCGCTCGGAAAATGATAAGAAAAAAGTGATTATTGCGGAATTACAAAGCTTCGTTTCTCGCTTTTCTGCCAATGCTTCTAAAGCGAGTCAGGCAACGTCTCGTGCAAAACGGTTAGAAAAAATTGAACTGGCAGAAATTAAACCCTCTAGTCGTCAAAATCCATTTATTCGCTTTGAGCAAGATAAGAAATTATACCGTTTGGCATTAGAAGTGTCTGAGCTGAGTAAAGGCTTTACCGATAAACCACTATTTTCTGATTTAAATATTATGTGTGAAGTGGGTGAACGTATTGCGATTATTGGACAAAATGGTGTGGGTAAAACGACCCTATTACGCACACTCATCGGTGAAATTGCAGCCGATGCTGGTATTGTAAAATGGTCAGAGAACGTACAAATTGGCTATTTTGGTCAAGATCATGGTGCCGATTTTGCCACAGATTTGACCTTGTTTGACTGGATGAGTCAGTGGAAAAAGCCAAGTGATGATGAGCAAGCAATTCGTGCTATTTTAGGTCGCTTGTTATTCAACTCAGATGATATTAAAAAATCAGTACATGTCTTATCGGGTGGCGAAAAAGGCAGAATGTTGTACGGTAAGTTGATGCTACAAAAACCTAACGTCTTAGTAATGGATGAGCCAACAAACCATATGGACATGGAGTCGATTGAGTCGCTTAACTTAGCACTTGAAAACTATCCTGGTACACTTATTTTTGTGAGTCATGACCGTGAATTCGTATCTTCACTAGCGACACGCATTATCGAAATCACGCCAGAAAAAGTCGAAAACTTTGTTGGTAATTACGAAGATTACTTACAAGTTTACAAGCAAACACATTAATCTTTTAATGCGATTGGTAAACTACCACCGCTATTTTTTAACAAAATCAGACTAGCAAGCTGCTGACGTAGTGTAATGTTAGTCTGATTGCGTTGTGCACTAAGCTCGGCTGTTTGTGCACTAATCACATTCAGTGCGCTGCTAATTCCTGCACGATATTGGCTTTGTGCGATACGATATGCTTGCATTGATGCATCGAGTGCTTGTTGTTGCACCAGTGCTTCTTCCTGCAATACTCGTGTACTACTTAAATTATCTTCTACTTCTTGAAATGCGCTCAACACTGTTTGTTTGTAATTGGCTGTTGCTTGTTCCATCCCAGCAATCGCAACAGCAACTGTTGATTCTCGTAAACGACCATCAAACAGCATAAAAGCAAGACTAGGTCCTAATGACCAGATACTATTAGGGATATTAATTAAGTCAGTTAAATTACTATTACGATAACCGACAGATCCAACAAGATTAATGGTTGGAAAAAATGCGGTTTGTGCTACGCCTATTTGAGCGTTGGCACTAGCAACACGACGCTCACTGGCAATAATATCGGGACGATTCAACAAAAGCGTAGAAGGAATAATTTGAGGCACTATCGGTAATATGCTTTTTTCATCTTGTGCAACAGGTATATTAAACGCTGTTGCACCAACACCCAATAGAGTAGCTATCGTATGCTGATATCGACTATATTGTTCCTCCAAATCTAGCTGTTGAACTTGCATTGTATATAATTGCGCATTAGCTTGTGCGACATCAAGACGCGATACAACCCCTGCCCTTTGTCTTATTTGCGTTAACTTAACAAAACGCTGATAGGCTGTAATACTACTATTAACAAGACGTATTTGTTGCTCAGTATTACGAAGTTGAAAATAAGTTTGAGCTAATAACACTTGAGTACTTAATCTAGCGGCGTACAAATCTGCAAGACTTGCTTGCGCTTTTGCTTCGTTACTTTCAACTGTTTGACGAATTCGCCCCCATAAATCTAACTCCCAGCTTGTATTAACATTAAGTGCATAATTGCTATTAGTTGGTAAACTATTGTTTGAAAAACTGTTACTACTGGCAACCGTGCCACTACTGGCATTGGCAGTGCTTGATATACTAGAATAACGTGCTGATTGACTGCCTTCAAGCGTGGCGAGTGCCGCACGATATTGTGCTTCACTTGCCTTAAGTGACTCGTTATTAACCATCACACGCTCAATAAGTTGTGTTAATGTTTTATCTTGATAAACAAGCCACCACTGATTGTGCATTGATAACAGGTGTTGCTCACTCACAGGCAACCAGTTGGCGTAGCCTGAAAATTGAGCGGGCACTTTTATTTCTGATATAGCCTGATATTGTTGAGGCGCTGTTGCGCAAGCACTAATCGTTATCGCAACAATTAGGCTCACTACGAGTTGAATAGTTGGGGTATTTGTCACTGTATCATCTAATTTTTTTGCTAATCCTTTCAGTATACAAAAAAAGTGAGCATGAAAGTTGGCGTGAAAGTATAAATTTCGTGTAAAATCAGGATTATTGAGTAGCCCTAATGTGGAGTTGGTTATGAGCGATAAGTGTCGTTTGATTACGCGTAGCGATTTTGATGGTTTAGTTTGTGCGGTGCTGCTAAAACATATTGATTTAATTAATGAAATTGTGTTTGTTCACCCTAAAGATATGCAAGATGGCAAAGTTGTGGTTGGTGAACGTGATATTACCACCAATCTACCCTATGTTGCAGGGGCAAAAATGGTATTTGATCATCATGAAAGCGAAACCTTGCGTAACGCAGTTCGTGCTGATAACCATATTATCTATCCTGATGCACCCTCTGCAGCGCGAGTGGTATATGATTATTACGGTGGTGATACTGTGTTCCCCACATCATGGAATGACATGATGGATGCGGTGGATAAAGCGGATTCTGCTCAGTTCACTTTAGATGAAATTTTAAATCCAACAGGTTGGGTTTTACTCAACTACCTAATGGACTCTCGCACAGGGTTAGGTCGCTTTAGAGAATTCCGTGTCTCTAACTATCAGCTCATGATGGATTTAATTGATTATTGTCGTAATCATAATATCGATCAAATTTTAACACTTCCTGATGTAAAAGAGCGTTCTGATCTCTATTTTGATCATGCGCCAAAATTCCGCGATCAGCTTGAGCGCTGTTCAACCATTCACAATAATTTAATTGTGCTGGATTTACGTAACGAAGAAACGATTTTTGCAGGTAATCGTTTTATGATTTATGCACTCAACCCAGAATGCAATATTTCAATTCATGTTTTATGGGGCTTTAAAAACCAAAATACTGTATTTGCAATGGGTAAGTCTATTGTAAATCGTAGTAGCAAAACACATGTTGGTGAATTGATGTTGCAATATGGTGGTGGTGGTCATAATGCAGCTGGGACATGTCAAATTGAGAATGATAAAGCCCATGATGTATTACAAACGTTAATTACTAAAATTACACAAGACGGTTAAAACGCCGCTTCAATACTGCATTATAAGGACAAAGTTATGCCTCAATATCGTTCTCGCACCTCAACTCATGGTCGCAATATGGCAGGCGCTCGTGCGCTATGGCGTGCGACAGGCATGGGTGAGCAAGATTTTGGTAAACCAATTATTGCCATAGCCAATTCATTTACCCAATTTGTACCGGGTCATGTGCATTTAAAAGATTTAGGTCAGTTAGTAGCGCGTGAAATTGAAGCAGCAGGCGGTGTTGCCAAAGAGTTTAATACTATTGCGGTTGATGATGGGATTGCGATGGGGCATGATGGCATGTTGTACTCATTGCCAAGCCGCGACTTAATTGCTGATAGCATTGAATACATGGTTAATGCGCATTGTGCTGATGCGCTAGTATGTATTTCTAACTGTGACAAAATCACCCCTGGTATGCTCATGGCATCGTTGCGTTTGAACATTCCGACCATTTTTGTGTCGGGTGGACCAATGGAAGCAGGTAAAGTGGTATTAGGTGGCAAGAAAATCAGTATTGACTTAGTTGATGCCATGGTTGCGGCGGCTAGTAGCACTGTTTGTGATACTGATGTCGATGCGATTGAACGTTCTGCTTGCCCAACTTGTGGCTCTTGCTCAGGTATGTTTACTGCTAACTCAATGAACTGTTTGGCAGAGGCATTAGGGTTAGCCTTACCTGGAAATGGTTCTGTTTTGGCAACGCATAGCGATCGTAAAGAATTATTCTTAGAAGCTGGTCGTCGTATTGTTGAAATCACACGTCGTCATTACGAACAAAATGATGAAACAGTATTACCACGCAGTATCGCAACCTTTGATGCTTTTGAAAATGCAGTTGCCTTAGACGTGGCGATGGGTGGTTCAACAAACACCGTCTTGCACCTATTAGCGGCAGCACATGAAGCGAAAGTTGATTTTACCATGGCAGATATTGACCGCATGAGTCGTAAAGTACCTTGCTTAGCGAAAGTTGCCCCTAATCATCCAGATTACCATATGGAAGATGTACATCGTGCAGGGGGTATTATGCGTATTTTGGCAGAATTGGCGCGTGGTGGGTTATTACATACTCATTGTCATACTGTGCATACCCCAACCATAGGCGATGCTATTGCGCGTTGGGATATTCGTAGTACCGATTCTGATGACGTTAAAACCTTTTTTAAGGCGGCACCAGGGGGTATCCGCACGACTGAAGCTTTTAGTCAGTCAGCTCGTTGGCAAACCCTAGATGATGATGCCCAAAAAGGGTGTATTCGTTCGGTTGAGCACGCTTACACGCAAGATGGTGGCTTGGCTGTGTTATTTGGCAATATCGCCCAGCATGGGTGTATTGTGAAAACGGCAGGCGTTGACGAAAGTAACTTTACCTTTGAAGGTGCTGTGCGTATTTTTGAAAGTCAAGATGCTGCGGTCAAAGGAATTTTGGCTGATGAAGTACAAGCTGGTGAAGTGGTCGTCATTCGTTACGAAGGGCCAAAAGGCGGGCCTGGTATGCAAGAAATGTTGTACCCTACCTCTTACCTCAAATCAAAAGGGTTAGGTAAAGCTTGCGCCCTATTGACTGACGGTCGCTTTTCGGGGGGAACCTCTGGCTTGTCAATTGGACACGTATCACCAGAAGCAGCCGAAGGTGGTAATATCGGTTTAGTACAAAATGGTGACATCATTACCATTGATATTCCAAATCGCACAATTAATGTCAACTTAACTGATGCGCAACTACACGATCGTCGTGAAGCAATGGAAGCCAAAGGCGTTCATGCTTGGCAACCAGATCATCCGCGTGAGCGTGCGGTGTCTCCAGCATTACGTGCCTACGCTGCCATGACAACCAGCGCTGCTTTTGGTGCTGTTCGTGATGTAAGCCAGATTGAAAACCGCAGAAAGCATTAATCCTTTATTTTATAACGAGAGGGTCAAAAGCCATGCGTTTACATCAATTTGCGGTATCTGGATTTGCCTATAAACTCACACAAATCCAACGTGAAGCACTATTACAACTGTTAGTACAGATGGCAGGTGTCGATTACGAAGTATCTATTGAAGAAGAAGCTTTTTTAGTTGCTTGGGCAACCGATTGGAACTTGCCATTAGATTTAACACCAGAAGAAGAACTCAGTGAGTCAGTATTATTAGCACATTTTAATACCTTTTCATCAAAAGTAATTGTATTACAAGAGATGGTTAAACTTGGCTATCAGGATGGACACTTTGGTGAAGAAGAGCGCACAAAGGTTAATGTATTAGCAACGCGCTTAGGTGTAGCACATTACGATATACTCAACGACATTCATAAATGGGTACGTGCATGGTACGATTGGCATTATGCGGGCGAGCAAATGTTAGAAGGTGAGCCTTGGCCAGATTTGGTCAAAGATTAATCTGCTATGTTATATAGCTCACAGATTCCTGACTGTCGAAACAGTCAGGTCTCCTGCGTGCTTGCGGCTAAGCCGTTATATCGATATTTTGCCCTAAATTAGGCGGATTACTTGCAGCGTTAATAGACGCACTTGTTTGCGTGACCGAATTAATAAGTTGCAATGCACCCTTACTATTCATATCAAGTGATTTTTTAAACAATGAGACTTGAACTTGTTGCAGGTTTGCTGCTTGTTTTTGTTCAAGTGCAGCATTCACTGCGCCATTGGCACTAATTTCCATGATTTTTACCTCCCAGTAGACAAAATTGCCCACCTGTTTAGTTTAGCGGAACTTTGGTCTAAAAGTTTAATTTTTTATTTTGACGCATAAAAAAAGCCACAGCATAGACCGTGGCAAATGGGAGGAGACCCGTAAGATATGTAAAATTCACATCTAAAAATACTGTATACAATAGTTAATCTATTTAATTTAAGTTTAATCTAAGCTTTAATTTGCCATGTACCATCTTTTTTCTGGCACGCTGAACCCTTATCGTAAACTATCTTTCCTGTCTCTGTTAATGTTGACTGGAAATCACGACAAAGTTGATTATTAACCTTATAACTACGAATTGGCATAACCGTTAAATCAGACTCTTTTTCTGAATTCATAAATTTATAGGGTTGCTTATCAGGTGCATTGTTAAGCGTATAACCAACACGCGAACGATCGTTACTATCCAAACCTCTACCAAAATAGCTTCCAACCCACGCTCCTGCAGCAGCACCTCCTGCAATGGTATACCAAGCAGTATTACCGAAAACAATAGGAGAAAGTGCGCCGCCAATTACAGCACCGCCCACAATACCCCAATCCTGTTTGGTAACATTACAACCAGATAGGGTCACAAGAGAAAGACTTGCGACGGTTGCCACAATAAACATCTTACGCATGATAGACTTTTCCGAAATAACAAATTAATAATGCTATTAATAAAGCATTAATCGTGCCAAATCATACCAAAACAAAAAAATGGAAGCAATACTTCCATTTTTAATCTATCATTAGGCTTAATTAGGTTTTAGGTGCAGGCAAAGCCAATCTTGTTGCAACAACAGAGTCTGCTGCTGTTGAATCATTACTTCTTGATGTTACCGACTCATTACGATCGCGCTTAATCTGAAAGCGATTAATGATCTGCTTCAATAAAGTCGACTCTGTTTGTAATTTAATTGCTGTTTGATTGTTTTCCTCAACCATATGCGCATTTTGCTGCGTTACCAAGTCCATTTGCTGCATAGCTTGATAAATATGCTGAATAGCAGAAGCTTGCTCCGTCGAAAAGCTAGCCATCGTACCAACTAAAGTTGCTGCTTGTCTTACCTGTTGACGAATATTATGCAATTGCTCACCAGACTGATTTGCCAATCGCGTCATACTATGAATTTCTGTATTTGTATTACCAATTAATAGTTTAATCTCTTTGGCAGCACCACCCGCTCTTTCTGCCAACTCACGCACTTCACTGGCAACAACGGCAAATCCACGCCCATGTTCACCAGCTCGCGCAGCCTCAACCGACGCATTAAGTGCCAATAAATTAGTTTGAAATGCGATACTATCAATAAGTCCTACAATATCACCAATACGCTCACTCGCAATACGAACCTTATCCACCGCCAATAAGGTTTTTTCCATATTTTTTCCAGCTGTTTCAGCTTGCGTCAAAGCCTGACCGACCAAATCACTAGCATGATTGGTTGTTGCCGCTGCAGTACTAATTTGTCCTGTAACCTCTTCTAAGGTTGCCGCAGTTTCTTCGACAGAAGCCGCTTGCTCTTGCACGCGCTGTGCTAATTCTGTACTAGATGTCGCAACTGCCTGACTATTTTGACTAACAGATTGACTAGAATCTATTACCTGCAAAATAGCTTCACGCAAACTACGCTGAATACGGTTGATGCTCTCTTTTAACTTAGCCAACTCACCAGAATAGGTACCAATAACAAACTGGCTTAAATCGCCAGAAGCAAGCGCGGAAGAGACTTCTTGAATCTCATGAATACCTTGCGATAAATTACTAACCATATCATTAATGCTACCACCCAAACGACCAATATCGGTATTTGCATCCACTTTGAGTGTTAGCTTATTATCAAGCTCAAACTTAGATAAAGATTGTGCTACTTTGATAATATCCCCGACAACAAGCTGTAATAAGGTCATCGCACTGTCTACTTCATTACGAATACTAACCGCTGCACGGCTATCCATACGTACACTAAAATCACCTTTAGACATACCCTGCATAACTTGCAAAGTAGCACGTAAGTTTAAATCCATCATTTGTATAGCCTGATTCACGCTTTCTTGTAGTTTACGAAAATCTCCATTAAGCTCTGCGGTAATACGTTGACTAAAGTCTCCTTGCGCTGCAGCATTGATGACTAACTCTACTTGTTTAATGGTAAGTTGAATTGAAGTAAGCATGGTATCCATATCTTTTCCAAACTTATCCAGCTCTGTATTACCTTGCGGATTGACACGCTTGCTAAAATCCCCTCCTTGGGCAATAGCATGCATTAATTTTTGCATTCTCTTTAAGTTTTTGTTGATTGCGCTAATAACTAAAAAACCAACAAACAACATAATTAACACACCAATCGCAATCATGCTCGCAATACGCCATGATGCAGCCATAAAATCTTTATTCACATCATCAATATAAATACCCGTACCGATAATCCACCCCCATGGAGCAAATAAACGAACATGCGATAATTTAGCAACAGGCTCTTCTTCTCCAGGTTTAGGCCAATAGTAATCGACAAAACCACTACCACCACCTGATTTAACAACTTGAACCATTTCAATGAAAAGTTTTTTACCTCGCTTATCAGTATTATTCGATAAATCTGCACCATCCAACTTCGCGTTAGTTGGGTGCATAATCATTGTGGGATGTTCATCATTAATCCAAAAATAATCGTTGTTACCATAACGTGTTTGCTTTAACCAGCTACGCGCTTGTAAACGCGCTTCATCTTTGGTTAGCTCGCCACGTTGAACCTGATTTTCATAGTTTTGCAGTTGACTAAACGCAAGGTCAGTAACACGTAATAGTTGTGTTTGACGATCTGTTATTAGTGTTTCACGCAAATGTAACAACTGTACTGCAGAAGAAAGAATCATTACCACAACAGCAAGGGTAATGAGCAACATCAGTTTAGTGCGAATAGATAGGTTATTCATTAAGCATGAATCCTTATAAGGGTAATAATGTTTTTATCGGGCGTATAAAGCAGCTGTATCAAAAACAATGCCAATCCACCCATCTTTTATAAAATTACGAATATTTTGATGATCATTGCCATCGGGAGTATTAAGTACATCTTGATAAAAACGTCCAAAACAAGCAAGTGTTGTTATCTCATCCAATGCCATTAGCTTAGCGAAGGCAAAAATTTTACATGATCCCGCATTTGTACCTGCTTCATTGATAACGGCAGTACTTGATAAACCATTAGTAAATCGTGTTGGTATATAGTCAAAATTTTCTGCAATCATGGCGATAGTATCTTCAAAATCAAGCTGTTCACCCGCTTTCAAAGCCTGTATAAATGCCTTTGGTGTCATGATTAACGCTCTGTCATTGGTATATACTGGCGATTACACTCGCCTTTGTAGATTTGTGTTGGACGATAAATTTTATTCTTTTTTAACTGTTCATGCCAATGTGCTAACCAACCTGCAGAGCGAGAAACTGCAAAAATAGGCGTATATGACGCAGGATCAAATCCCATTTCGCGATATAAAATACCCGAATAGAAATCAACGTTAGGATAAACCCCTTTATGCGCTAATAAGTCTTTACAGACTTCCTCGACAACTAATGCTGTTTCAAATAGTTTACTCAGTTTGCCACCTTTATTAATTAATTGCTCCTGAATAAGCTTTTGTAAGATAGCAGCACGTGGATCTTTCGTTTTATATTCACGATGCCCCATGCCCCATATCACTTGTTTATTAGCCAAACGTTTTTCGATATAGGCGCGTGCATTACTAGCATCGCCTATTTCTTCGAGCATCGCAATAACCTTTTCATTAGCAGCACCATGCAAAGGCCCCGATAAAGAGCCAATAGCAGAAGAGACAACAGAGCAAGGATTAGCAAGCGTTGAGCCTGTCACCAGTGCCGTAAAGGTTGAAGCATTAATCGTATGCTCAGCATGTAAAATTAAGCAAGCATCAAGTAAACGTTCCCAGATAGGATCAGGTTCTTTTCCTGAAAGCATGTATAACATATTGCCAGCGTAGGATAAGTCTTTACGCGGTGAAATGGGGTCATAACCGTAGCGTAAGTGTTCCCACATTGCAACCAGTGTACCCATATGAGCAAGAATGTTTTCTGACACTTCGCGAATATAGGTAGCATCATTTTCATCGCCTGCCATATAGGCAGTTGACGGATAAAAACTTGCCAATGATGCAACAACAGTCTGTAACATATGCATCGGATGCGTCGTTGCAGGCAGACACTTCATCAATTGGCGTACGTTGTACTTTACGCGCCGATTTTCACCCAGTTTACATCTGAATCTTTCTAATTCAGTTTCTGAGGGCAGCTCGCCTGTTAATAATAATAATGAGGTTTCTTCAAAAGAAGAATGCTGTGCCAAATCAGCAATGGAATACCCCCGATAACTTAAAATACCTTCTTGACCATCAATATAAGAAATGCTTGATTCAGTTGCAGGCACGCCTGCAAGCCCAGGGATGTATTCCATTGTCATTAATTGCTTTTCCTTACTTACACACCAAATGATGAACCACAGCCACAGGTGGTTGTCGCATTAGGGTTTTCAATCACGAAACGCGCACCTGATAAATCTTCTAAGTAATCAATTTTAGCACCGACAAGGTACTGAAAACTCATTGAATCAATAAGAAGCATCACACCTTCTTTTTCGACGGTAGTATCATCCTCATTCACTGTTGGATCAAATGTAAAACCATATTGAAATCCTGAACAGCCGCCACCCGTGATATAGACACGTAATTTAAGCTCTGGATTATTCTCTTCCTCTAGCAGGTTTTTTACTTTGTTCGCAGCATTGTCTGTAAAGTTAACAGGAGTAAATTCGGTTGTCATGGTAGCAGCCCTTATCGTTTAATTGTGACGCTATTCTATCACGGTAATAGTGCGATGGTATCTAAGCCCATACTCTCAGGTAAGTTGAATAAAATATTCATGTTTTGTACCGCTTGTCCTGCAGCACCTTTCGTTAGATTGTCGATAACAGAAGTAACCACTACTTTATTGCGTCCTTGGGGACGATATACTGCCAGTCGACAACGATTTGTACCTTTGACAGTACGGGTTTCAGGCGCACTCCCTAAGGGCATAACATCAACAAAAGTCTCGTTAGCATAGCGTTTTTCAAATAAAGTCTGTAAATCCGCTAAACTAATGTCTTGCGTTAGATTGGCATATGCAGTAATTTCAATACCACGAATGATTGGCAGTAAATGCGGCACAAAAGTAATATTAACCGATTTACCAGCCATAACACTTAAGCGCTCTTCAATTTCAGGCAGATGACGATGACCATTTAACCCATATGCTTTAAAACTATCGTAAGTTTCAGCAAAAAGCATGTCTACTTTTGCGCCACGACCTGCACCTGAAATACCTGATTTAGCATCAATGACAATATCGCTAACATCAATTAAGTTTGCTTCAATAAGCGGCATTAACGCAAGCTGTGTCGCTGTGGGATAACAACCTGGATTACCAATAATGTTTGCCTTACGAATGGCTTCGCGATTCGCCTCTGGCAATCCATAAACTGACGCAGGCACTAACTCAGGTGAGGGATGTTTATGGGCGTACCATTTTTCCCAAATAGTCAAATCTTGCAAACGAAAATCGGCAGCCAAATCGATCACCTTAACACCAGAGGCAATAAGCTCTCCTGCTTGCGCTGCAGCAACACCATGAGGGGTTGCAAAGAAAACAACATCACATTGGGTTAAATTAGATTCATCTGGTGCTGTAAAAACAAGATCAAGCTCATTGCGCAAACTAGGAAAGAGTTGCGATACAGAAACCCCTGCTTCACCACGCGAAGTAATGGCAACAACATCAGCTTGGGGATGACGTGCCAAAAGACGCAGCAACTCTGATCCTGTATACCCTGTACCACCCACAATTCCAACTTTTAACTTATTTGTCATCACGTATTTCGTCCCCAAGTTGATTAAAATATGCAAGATAGCGCAGACAGGAATTTGGTGCAAGTATTTATTGATGTAAGGATTAAGCAACTGTACAACACTTTTATCCTCTTTTTCTGTAAAATAGACTCAATTTTCTGTTTATACACACCAAACACTTGCTTGTGTGCGGTGCTATTTCCCTGCGACAAAGGATATAAAGCATGTTTGGACGTTTACGAGGTCTTTTTTCTAATGATCTTTCGATTGATTTGGGAACAGCAAATACCCTAATTTATGTCAAGGGTCGCGGCATTGTGCTCGATGAGCCCTCTGTTGTTGCCATCCGTGATAATGGTGCGGGAAATCGCCAAATTGTCTCAGTAGGAACGGATGCTAAGCGCATGCTTGGTCGCACACCTGGTAATATTGCAGCGATTCGCCCGTTAAGAGATGGTGTTATTGCTGACTTTATGGTTACTGAAAAAATGTTACAGCATTTTATTCGCAAAGTGCATCCTTCACGTTTTTTTCGCCCTAGCCCACGTGTACTTGTGTGCGTTCCTTGTGGTTCGACTCAAGTTGAGCGTCGCGCTATTCGTGAATCAGCCTCAGGAGCAGGAGCACGCGAAGTCTACTTAATTGAAGAACCTATGGCAGCTGCAATTGGTGCTGGCTTGCCTGTTTCTGATGCTTCTGGTTCAATGGTTGTCGACATTGGTGGCGGTACAACAGAAGTTGCTACCCTTTCATTAAATGGTATTGTTTATTCTGACTCAGTTAAGGTTGGGGGTGACAAACTTGATGAAGCAATCATTGCATATGTTCGTAGAACTTACGGCATGCTTATTGGCGAGGCAACTGCTGAGCGTATCAAAATGGAAGTGGGCACAGCCTACCCTGATATAGAACCCAGAACAGTTGAAGTGCGTGGCCGCAATTTGGCAGAGGGTGTACCACGTAGCTTTATTATTTCATCTAGTGAAGTGCTTGATGCAATCCAACAACCATTGCAACAAATTATTAGTGCTGTGCGTACCGCTT
>CAMCGI010000016.1 GCA_945874205.1 Francisella tularensis subsp. holarctica | reverse complement strand
ATGAGTTATGCACAACCTCCAGCATTAGCGTATCCACCTGCGGGATTTATGCCTCAAGGTTCTTCGCAAGGATTTCCTTTGTCGATGCCTAGTTTTTCAACGCCAGCAGTAACAATGCCTTCGATACCAAATACAATGCCTAATTATGGTGGCATGCCTTTCTCATCCATGCCAAACTCTAGATCTATGCCTTTCAGCTCGGGTAACTTCCCAAGTAATAATGGCTTTGGTAACATGATGCCTTTCCCAGGTGGTAATGGCTTTAGCGGGATGCCGTTTGGTTTTGGTTACTAAACGGTAGCTCATTAAGAATGGGAAGCACAAGGATTTCTCTTGGCTTGTGTATTCCCTAACTAACCAAGAGTGTTTAACAGACGATAATTAGGAGTTTCATATATGAATAAAATGACATTGGCTTTGGCTATTGCAGCTGGCTTAGGTGTTTCAATGGTTTCAATTCAAGCTAATGCTTGGAATGGTCCTTGGGATAATAGCGGTAACGGCTACCAGAATGGTAACGGTTACGGTAATGGTAACGGCTACGGTCGTGGTGATTCACGCGGCGAAGGTCGTGGCGAAGGTCGTGGCGAAGGTCGTGGTGAAGGTCGTGGTGAAGGTGATGGCGAGTTTGACGGTGGTATGTCTTTCAACATGAAAGGCAAAGGCAACGCTAAGCACAACCAAAACTATAACGGTAACTATGCTGGTAACGGTAATGGTAACTATGCTGGTCAAGGCTATGGTCAAGGCTACAATGGTTACAATGGTCAAGGCTACAATGGCTACAATGGCTACAATGGTGGCAATGCACCTTACTATGGTCCATATGGTATGCCAGCAGCACCTCAGATGGGTGGTCAAATGCCTTACCCAATGCCAGCACCAGGCATGATGCCACAAGCACCTGCTCAAGCACCTGCTCAAGCACCTGCTAAGTAGTAATCGCGTTCAGAGGTATTTCGTCACAATGTTTAATTTAGGCATTGTGACGGGTGCCCCATTGCAAGGAAGTCGTTATGATCACCGTCGTTGGTAATCTAAAAGGTGGCACGGGGAAGAGTACCGTAGCATTTAATTTAGCCGTTTGGTTGGCGAAACAAGGTAAAAAAACTGCTTTGTTTGATTTGGATCCTCAACATACATTTAAAGACGTGCTTGATGTACGTTTAGAAGAAGGTTATGAACCTAATTTACTTGCAGCGGGTGATATTGCTGCACTAGAAGCACTTGCTAAAAAGCCGAGTGCAGAAGTTGTCATTGATGTTAGTATTGCTGATAGAGCAGCAATGTTATTTGCTATTAAACGTGCTGATCGTATTGTTATCCCTTGTGCTCCTAGCCAAGCTGATATTTGGTCAACTCAAAAATTTTTAAGCATGATCCAAGATGAAATTGGTGAAAAAAAGATATTCGCTTTTATCAATCGTGCTGATACTCATCATATGGTAGTTGAAACGCAAGAAGCAGAAGATGCTTTAGACATGCTAAAAGGCGTTAAGCGTCTTCCCATACGTTTATATCAACGAACAGCATATCGTCGCTCTTTTAGTGAAGGTTTGGCTGTGTTCGAATTGAATTCATATGACAAGGCAGCACAAGAGGTTCTTGCCCTTGCTACCTTGCTTTATCCTCAATATGCATAAGGAGAACTGAGATGCGTTTTTTACGTGCGCTACTCAATAGTGGCGTTTTCATGATTATTCTCCTCGCTGCCGCAACCTTGTATCTTGTTTACTCCGATGAGATTAAGCGTGAGCATGGTATTGATGTCGTGAGTGAGACACAAAACTCTGTGGCTGGGGCTGTTGCGTCTGTAGCAGAGACGATGGCTGCGCCCGTAGTAGAGACTGTAGCACCTGTCGTCTCTTTAACAAATGAAACGCCTATTGCTAATACAGCAGTTCCATTAGTACAAGAAGAAGCAGTTGTTTCATCAAATCCTGTAATTGAGCAAGCTATCGAAGCTGAGCCTGCGTTTGAAACACAACCACCACGCGCAGATGAGTTAGTGCCATTATCAGAGCAAAACCAAATGGTTATGCCATCAATGATGCCATATTTGCCGCCAATGGAAATGCCAGCGATGCCTGCAATGGAACCGATGCCAGTGATGCCTGCAATGGAGCCGATGCCAGCGATGCCTGCAATGGAACCGATGCCAGCGATGCCTGCAATGGAACCGATGCCAGCGATGCCTGCAATGGAGCCGATGCCAGCGATGCCTGCAATGGAAGCAGTACCAGTTGTTTCAAGCAATATCGAAAAGGCACGTGCTGCTTTATTTGAAGGGAACTTAGATGTTGCTAAAGAAATGTACCAAGCTGAGTTAGTGAATACGAATAATCCTGATTTACATGGTGAGTTGGGTAATGTCTATTTTGCACAACAAAACTGGCAAGATGCAGCGATTGAATATGCTGCAGCTATTGAAGGCTTATCTGCACAAGGTCGTTTTTTACAGGCACAATATGTTTTAGGATTTTTAATGCAAATCGACCCAGATATGGGTAAGAAAATCATGATGAATCTTCGAACACAAATGCATCCTGAAACAAAATCTTAATTGATTAGGAATAGTTATATGAATGAAGCGCAACCTAGCGTTGCGGATACTGAATCGAAACAAGGGGTGCATCAAGTGCCCTTTGTTTCGGCTCCTGATACTAAGTATATGCAACAACAGATTTTTCTGTTAGAAGATACTGTAATGACGATGTCTATGGCTGTTACGACGATTAGTACAGCCATTCGTAGTTGGGAGAGGTTACTACTTCCTATGATAATGGGCTTTGTCTTGCTTGCTTCTTTCGGTTTTTATCTTATTTATAATCTTGCATACGATGTTAGCGTGATGTCTGATAATGTGGCAAAAATGGCAATTTCTGTCGATAAGAACATGACAATTATTTCAAGTGAATTAGTTGCTATGCGTAAAGATGTCGACAATATGTCAGCAAAAATTTCTAGCGTGGATAAAAACTTATCAGAGATGAGCACAAGTGTCGATTTTATGCGTCATGATATTGCTACCGTTAACGCTAGCATGAGTCAGATGGTTATTAGTACTAATCGTATGGGAACAGACTTATGGGATTTAAATCGCAGTATTTCTGGACCTATGAGTACGGTTAATAATATTGCGCCATGGCGAATGATGGGAGGTCGAAAAGAGCCACCACCACCACCACAAGCTGTATCACAACCAAATTATCCTTATCCTTATGGCACTCCTGAGCAACAACAGTCGAGTCAACAACAACCAGCAGCGCGTTAAATAGAATTCACAGGAGTTATCATGCATATTCAAGAGCGTATTCATAAATTACAGCAAAGTTTGGTGCAAGAAAACCCTGTTTTGCTGGAGGTTGTCACAACCTATAGACAACTCGATAAAGTCGCACAAGGATTAGGTGTATTAGATACGCAATCTTCTTATATTGAACAAATTTCTTGGTGGCCGTTAATTGCGGTATTAGGTACTTTCTCTGCAGGTAAGTCATCTTTTATTAATCAGTTTGTAGGGCAACGTGTACAAGACACAGGCAATCAAGCCGTTGATGATCGTTTTAGCGTTATTTGCTATGGCGGTGGTAATGAAGTGATGACCCTACCTGGTTTGGCACTTGATGCTGATCCACGCTTTCCTTTTTATGGTATTCGTCATGAAATTGATCGCGTTACAGAGGGAGAGGGAAATCGTATCGATAGTTATTTGCAACTAAAAACAGTTCCAGAGGCGAGTTTAAAGGGGCGGATTTTAATTGATTCACCTGGTTTTGATGCAGACAGTCAACGTGATACAGTGTTAAAAATTGCTGATCATATTATTGGTATGTCAGATTTGGTGTTGGTGTTTTTTGATGCGCGTCATCCAGAGCCAGGTGCAATGCGTGATACGCTTAAACACTTGGTGGAAGGAACGCATCAACGTCATGATGCAGATAAATTTCTATTTATTTTAAATCAAATAGATACAGCAGCTAATGAAGATAATCCAGAAGCAATTATGGGTGCTTGGCAACGTGCTTTGGCAGCGAGTGGGTTAGTTGGTGGTAAATTTTATATGATTTACAACGAAAAAGCGGCTGTTGCAATCAAAGATGAAGCATTAGCAGAGCGATTTAAGCGTAAAAAAGATATTGATTTGGCTGAAATTTATAATCGAATGGATAAAGTTAGTGTTGAGCGTGCTTATCGTATTAGTTTTGCTTTAGATACCTTATCGGATGATATTGAAAAGAAATGGATACCTAAAATTGAAGTATTGCGTTTGCAATGGGCAAAACGTGTCGCAATTAGTGATGCTATTTTAGCGACTATTGTTGGTATGAGTGCATTGTGGATTGCCTTCAATACCTATCTTTTTACCAATATGGATTTCTCGCCTCTTGTTCAGGATCCAACGGCAGGATTGGTGGTTGCAATAACTGTGCTCGTTACGATATTAGCACCTCATTATTACTTTCGCCATTTATGGGCAAGTATGATGATGCGTCGATTAAAACGTGAAGATGAAACGGGTATATTAGCGCGTGCTTTGGCTCGTAATACTGTTTTCTGGCGCCCTATGTTTGCTCAAACACCACGTGGTTGGGGTAGTAGAGCACGTAAGCAATTAGCAAATGTGCGAGATCAGGCTCGTAATGCTATTCAAAAATTGAATGACCAATTTGCTAAACCAGCAGGGGATGCGTCAAAATAATGACGTATTTTTTGTTGGATTGCTGATATTATTGATATATTAGTAATTTTTTATTTAACTTTAATACAAAAGCAATACATTTTTTAGTGGTTATGTTTTAAAATTAAAAACAGCAGAAATTAAATTTAGATGTTCGAGTGTTATATTTAGGGGATTAGCATAATGAAAAAAACAATATTAGCATTCAGTATTGCCAGTTTATTGCCACTGACTGCAGGAGCAGTTGATGGTCGTGTATCAGGTTTTGCAACAATAGGTGTTGCATCAACAGATTCTGCTGTGGCATATGATCGTGGTTTAGATAAACGAAACAGTGAATGGGTCAATGACACTAAAGCTGGTTTACAAGCCGATGTTAAAGTGAGTGAAAATCTTAGCCTTACTGGTCAGGTTGTTATGAAGCAATCTACAACAGATGACGAGCGTAATAGCGTTCAAGGTGACTGGTTATTTGCTACTTACACAGTTAACGATACAACAAAAATTCGTGCTGGTAAGTTACGTTTGCCTTTATTTATGATGTCTGAGAAGTTAGATGTGGGTAAGGCTTATACTTTAGCTAAACTACCTTTAGAAATGTATGGTCAAGCACCAACCAATGGTTATATTGGTGCCGATGTCCTTAAGCGTTTTGAAGTGGGTGACGATGCTGAGGTGACTGTTCAGCCTTATATGGGGTATACACGATTTGATGCGCGTATTGCAGGTATGATGCCAGATGGGTCGACACTATTCAAAACATTTGAAGCAACTGGCTTGACTGGGTTGAATGTGGTGTTTGATTATAATGAAGTCTTGCGTTTGCGAGCAGGTTATATGTCGACAAAACTATCTTATAAGGATGAAGCCAATAGTATGATGGGCGGCATGTTTGCAGGTATGGTAAACAATGTGAACGCGAGCTTTAGTTCATTGGGTGCTCAGTTGCGATTGGGAGATACCACAATTACAGGCGAATATGGACAACGTCGGATTGATAGTATTGCATTTGCTGATACAGATGGTCGTTATGTTTCTGTCGATCATAAACTTGGTGCAGTTGTGCCTTATATCTCTTACAGTGTCATTAGCTCGGATAAATCTAAAATGGGTGGCATGACACCTAATTTAGAACAGTCTACAAAAGCAGCTGGTGTTGTGTACGCTGTGGATAGTAACTCTAATATTAAAGCTGAAGCATCGCAAGTGTCTGTTGGAACAGCTAATAATTCTAATGAGTTTTTTAATAACGGTATGGCGATAGCAGGTAAAGATATTGCTGTTTATCGTCTTAACTATAATTTAATGTTCTAACAGAGGGCGATATTATGAAGTCATTATTGTTTGTTTCTCTGTTAACTTTGTCAGTAGGTGCGCAAGCAGCTGTCGCTGTTATTTCTAATCCTAATGTTGGCGATGGTGTTACGGATAAAGACATCAAAAAAGTTTTTATGGGAAAGAAGTCAGAGTTAGCTGGTGCTCCTGTGACGGCTGTTGACCAAAAAGAAGGTTCAACATCTCGTAAAGAATTTTATGAAGGCGTTGTTGGGCAATCAGAAGATGAAGTAAAAGCTTATCGTACTGAAATGGTATTTACAGGTAGGGGAACACCACCTAAGGAATTAGCGGATGATGCTGCTGTTAAGGCTTTTGTTGCTGCGACACCTGGTGCGGTTGGGTATATCGATGATAAAAAAGTCGATGCGAGTGTTAAAGTCTTAATGAAAAAATAACAAGCGTTATTGTTTTTATGAAAAAAGCCCTATTATTTTTGATAGGGCTTTTTTATTAACGGCAGATTTTTGGGATGTAGGTTTGGATGGTTTGTGGCAAAGGTGTCCGCATCTTTGTCGTATTCTTCGCGGGCGCAACGCTCAATCGTTGCAGCTTTGTTAATCAAACATCATCAAGCATAAACACAATACCGCCTAAATCGCTATACTCGTTCGCTGTGCCTTGAATGCGATTACCGAAAGCGTACAGGGCGAGTAGGTTGGGAATCGTCCATTGAAGCTCATAACTAATAAATACTTTCATTGACTGCGCATTTAATCCACACAACCAACATGAACACAAACCCGTTGTTTCAGTTCGTTGAACTTTAACAGCGTTATTCGACCAAAACGACCCACAACGAGGGATTGATTCACCGTCATAATTTTGGTTGAACGAATAAAACTAACCTTTGGCAATACTCCTTGCAATACATCCGATGCCACGATAGGCACTGCATCCAAATAACCGCTTTTCGATGTAATTTGTGCGACCAACATATCTCCACGATTATCAGCTTGTGTCATCACTAAGACGGGACGTTTTTTAATACTCGATAAGTCAGTAAATGGAAAGGGCAACATGACTATCTCAGTGGGTTGATACATGATTCCACACCTCATCATCATGATTATCCCAATCGCTCACCGATAATGATTGTGCCATCATTAAATCGTTAGCACAAACATCTTCATTATCTGAAACCATGTCTGTCATTGACGCGTTTGGCGTGGAGGTGACATATTTTGCTTTTAGAAAATCAACAAAATCGATGACTTCTTGCGCTAAATTATCGGGAACCTCAAAGGTAATCTGCATCATTACACCTCTTCAAAATAGTCTGTGTCTATCTTTTTAACTACGTAAGTTGCTGCTGGCGATACGCCCACATCAAAATCAATCATCAAATCAGCTAGTAACTGACCATCAATCAAAACAACTTTTGTATCCACAAAGCTGACATACTCTTTCGCTTCTTGAGTGTAATAAGAAGTCGTGATAAATACCCCTTTTTTCGCACGCTGACCTTGTAAAGCACCGACAAATTTTTGAATTTCTGGACGACCAACGCTCCCTTGCCAACGCTTTGCTTGAATATAAATGGTATCTAATCCAAGACGATCTTCTTTGATAATACCATCGATACCACCATCACTGGTTTGACCCACACGCTGCCCCGCATCTTTACGAGAACCGCCATAACCCATTTTAACAAGCAGTTCCACGACTAGGTTTTCGAAAAATGCTGGCGAGCATGAAAGAATCTTTGCTAGTAACTCCTGCGCTAACTCTTTCTTAATTTTTTGATGCGCAGATTCTAACAACTCTTCTGGAGTTTGACTGGCACCGTCCTGTTCGTCAACACCTAAATCATTTTCCGATTCAGACTTAGTTAGCTCCTTAAAAGTAACATATGCAGGAAATCTCTTCAGATACTTTAAGTTTATATAGTCTACTTTTTCGGATAGTAGTTTAATACCAGCTTCACTTATCTTAATAGAACCTCTTTTAGGAGAAAGAATCAGTTCCGCTTTACTTAAATAGAACTTAGCCCACGCAACGCGATTGTAAAACAATTCTTGTCGTCCGCTTGGCAACATTTGTGTCTTTTCTTGTTCAGACAAATCAAATTGAATGGCTAACATATCTGCCACTTGCTTCATACTGTACTCAGCACCATCAGCAATAGTTCGCAAAATAGGAATCATACAACTTTGAAAATCAGGAATAGCCATTATCATTCTCTTTTCAAGTATTTCTAACAAAAAAGGCCGCTTTCGCGACCTTTCTCATTCCACTCACACGCCCATATAATCGAGCATGGCGTTGGCGGCTTTCCGCGCATCGTCGATGGCATGGACAACGAGGCTAGAACCTCGCACCATGTCGCCGCCCGCGAACACTTTCGGGTTGCTGGTTTGGAAGGCAAATTCTTGTGCTTCTTGGCAAGTCACGCGACCACGGCTATCAGTTTTGATATTGTGCTCACTAAACCAAGGCGCTGGGCTAGGCTGGAAGCCAAAGGCAACGATAACCACATCACAAGCGATGATCTGTTCAGAGCTTGGTACAATCTCTGCCGCACGACGACCAGATGCGTCAGGCGCACCTAAGCGCGTTTCAGCGACCTTAAGTCCTTCAACCTTGCCATTACCAATGACTTCAATCGGCATACGGTTAAAGACGAACTGAACGCCTTCTTCCTTAGCATTAGCGACTTCTTTACGCGACCCTGGCATATTGGCTTCATCACGACGATAAACGCAATAAACTTCATCGGCACCTTGACGGATAGAAGTACGGGTACAGTCCATGGTAGTATCACCACCACCCAACACCACCACGCGCTTGCCTTTCATATCGATAAAGTCACTGGCAGACTTTTCAAAGCCCAACAGACGATTGACGTTCGCGATTAAGAAATCCAATGCTTTGTACACGCCCGGCAAGTCTTCACCTGCAAAACCGCCTGCCATCGCATTATAGGTTCCCATGCCCAGATAAACCGCATCATGATTGGCTTCTAGTTCTGCAAACGTCACGTCCGTGCCGACATTCACGCCCAAACGGAATTCAACGCCCATATGTTCAAGCAAGCCACGGCGGTACTTCACCACGTCTTTTTCGAGTTTAAATGAAGGAATACCAAAGGTCAGCAAACCACCAATTTCTGGTTGCTTGTCGTACACAATCGCTTGTACACCATTACGTGCCAAAATATCGGCAGCCGCCAAGCCCGCAGGACCTGCACCGACAATCGCTACTTTCTTGCCTGTTGCTTTGACTTTGCTCATGTTAGGCTTCCAGCCTGTCGCAATGGCGGTATCGGTAATGTATTTTTCGACCGCACCAATAGTAACCGCGCCAAAGTTGGTGTCATTCAGCGTACACGCCTGCTCACACAAACGATCTTGTGGACACACACGACCACACATTTCTGGCAAAGAGTTCGTCTGATGCGACAACTCAACCGCTTGCATCACATTGCCTTCGGCAACCAGTTTTAACCAATTCGGAATGTAGTTATGCACAGGGCAAGCATGTTCACAGTAAGGGTTACCACAGTGTAAACAACGGTCAGCCTGAATTTTGGCATGCTCCGCATTAAAGTTACCATAAATTTCATGGAACTGTTTGCTACGCTCTTGCGCTGGTGTTTTAGGTGGATCAACACGATCAACTTTCAAAAATGTATCTGGACTTGGCATCTTATTCTTCCTTATCTCAAGCAGTTTTGGTGAACAATTCTAACAAGCGATCTAAGCCAATCGCACGTGACTTCACTAACCAGAACTTACCAATATCACGACTAAAATTCGCTAATAGCTGTTCAGCAGTCGCAGAACCTGTCTGTGCATGATAGTCTTTTAATAGCGTTTTCAGGTAATGGCGATAAGATTCCGTTTCTTCCGTGTCGATACGGCAGAATTCGACCATTTCAGTATTAACCTTATCAACCGCTTCATTGTGTTCATCGAATAAGAACGCCATGCCACCCGACATACCAGCGCCGAAGTTAACCCCTGTTTTACCAAGAACAACGACCGTACCACCTGTCATGTATTCACAACCATGATCACCGATACCTTCAAGTACCGCTGTCGCGCCCGAGTTACGCACACCAAAACGCTCGCCACCCGTACCGTAAGCAAACAATTTACCGCCTGTAGCACCGTATAAACAGGTATTACCGACAATCGGTGTGCTGTGCGAATCGAATGCGCTACCTTTTGGTGGCACAATAACAATTTCACCCCCCGCCATGCCTTTGCCGACATAATCGTTAGCATCGCCTTCGAGGTGTAAGTTCAACCCACCCGCATTCCACACACCGAAACTTTGACCAGCAACCCCTGTGAGCTTTAAGGTAATGGGCATATCACTCATGCCGTGATTGCCATAACGCTTGGCAATTTGACCCGATAAACGCGCTCCAATCGAACGACCTGTGTTTTTCAGGTGGAAATGGAAAGTGCCGCCTGTTTTCGCTTCAATTGTTGGCAATACTTGAACAATCATCTCTTCCGCTTGCTCGCCTCTATCCCATGGCGGGTTACGGCTACCGTTATTGACGTGTGGTTTGTCTTTGCTGATACCGCCATCCGACAACATTTTGCTGAAATCGAGCTGACGTTGCTTTTTCGTTACACCTTCAATCACTTCTAACAAGTCCAAACGACCGACTAGGTCTTCCATGCGTGTCACACCCAAGCTCGCCATGAGTTCTCGTGTTTCTTGTGCTACAAATTGGAAGTAATGCATGACCATCTCTGGCAAGCCGATGTAATGCTCTTTACGCAAACGTTCATTTTGTGTCGCAATACCGACCGCACAGGTATTGAGGTGACAAATACGCAAGTATTTACAACCCAAAGCAATCATGGGCGCTGTGCCAAAGCCGAAGCTTTCCGCACCTAAAATCGCAGCTTTAATGACATCTAAGCCTGTCTTTAAGCCACCGTCAGCTTGTAGAATAATCTTGTCGCGCAAATCGTTCGCACGTAACACTTGATGTGCTTCAGCAATTCCCATCTCGAACGGATTACCTGCATATTTTACCGAAGTTAATGGTGATGCACCCGTACCACCGTCATAACCCGAAATGGTGATTAAGTCAGCGTAAGCCTTAGCAACACCTGCTGCAATCGTACCCACACCAGGCTCAGCAACCAACTTCACCGATACCAAGGCATCAGGGTTGACCTGTTTTAAGTCATAAATCAGCTGTGCCAAATCTTCAATCGAGTAAATATCGTGATGCGGTGGCGGAGAAATCAGCGTCACACCTGGCACAGCGTGGCGTAAACGACCAATGGTGGCATCGACCTTCGCACCTGGTAACTGACCACCTTCACCAGGTTTTGCACCCTGAGCGACTTTGATCTGCAACACTTCAGCATTCACCAAGTAATGTGGCGTAACACCAAAACGACCCGATGCAATCTGCTTGATTTTCGACATTTTGACCGTGCCAAAACGTGCTGGGTCTTCGCCACCCTCGCCTGAGTTAGAGCGACCACCCAAACGGTTCATCGCTTCAGCTAAGGCTTCGTGTGCTTCAGGTGACAACGCACCCAAAGAAATCCCTGCCGAATCGAAACGCTTCAAAATGGCTTCTAATGGTTCAACCGCATCGACACTTAATGCTGCGCCATTGGCTTTAACACGCCACATATCGCGCAACACCATCGGGCGACGGTTATTCACGAGTCCTGCAAAGCGATCGTAAGCGGCACGGTCATTTTGCTGACAGGCATCACGTAAGGCATTGACCACATCAGGGTTAAAAGCATGCGCTTCGCCATTAAAGACATATTTAAGCACGCCGCCTTGATTGATGCTCTTACGCGGATTAAACGCATCTTTCGCTAAGCTTGCTTGATCGGCTTGTAAGTCATCAAATCGCGTACCTTCGATACGTGTCATTGTGCCAATAAAACACAAGTCAACAATATCATTGCTTAAGCCAATGGCTTCAAATAACTGTGCACCACGGTAAGAAGCAATGGTTGAAATTCCCATTTTCGACATGATTTTTAATAATCCTTTGTCGATGCCCTTACGGAAGTTGTATAAGTATTTTGATAATGACTTAGCGTTATCTAACTCTTTGGTACGATACAAATCACTAATGGCTTCGTAGGCAAGATAAGGATAAATTGCTGTTGCACCATAACCAAACAATACTGCAAAATGATGTGGGTCGCGCGCTGTTGCTGTATCAACAATAATGTTCGCATCACAACGCAAGCCTGCCTTAATTAGCGCATGATGCACAGCACCCGTTGCCAACAAGGCATGAACCGTCAATTGACCTTGTTTAATACCATTGTCCGACAAGATCAGCAGCGTTTTGCCTGCTTGCACTGCTGCAACAGCCTGAGCGGTCACAGCACGCACTGCTGCTTCTAAGCCTATGCTGGGTTCATAATGCAAGCTGATAATGGCGTGAGCGTATCCAGGCTCGCTGATAGTAAGTAATTTATCAAATTGGCTAGGCGATAAAATGGGTGAGGTTGCTTCTAAACGACGTGCATGTTCTGGCGTTTCTTCAAATACATTCATTTCTTTGCCGAAACTGACATTGAGCGACATCACAATCGCTTCACGTAAAGGGTCGATAGGTGGGTTAGTCACCTGAGCAAACACTTGACGGAAATAGTCGTATAACGGGCGAATTTTTTCAGACAAAACAGCAAATGGGGCATCGTCACCCATTGAACCAATCGCTTCTTGACCATCTTCTGCTAAGACACGAATAATTTGATCGCGCTCTTCGAACGATACTTGGAAATATTTTTGGTAAGTTAATGCATTATCAGTATCGAGTGTGAGTAAGTCTGCTTCGCCATCGGGATTGCCCTCTAGGCGCATATATCCTGCATCTAACCACTGACGGTAAGTCTGACGCACTTTTAAGCGATCATCAAGTTCTGTCGGACGTAATAACTCGCCCGTTGCCAAATCAACCGCCATTACCTGACCTGGTTTTAAGTGACCTTTTTCAACAACTGACGCTGGTTCATAATCATAAACACCAATCTCGGAAGCAAAAGTAATATGACGGTCTTTAGTAATCACGTAGCGTGTTGGACGCAGTCCATTACGGTCAACCGCACAAATTGCGTGTTTGCCTGTATTGATAACAATACCTGCAGGACCATCCCAAGCTTCCATATGCATTGAGTTGAACTCGAAGAAAGCACGTAAGTCTGGATCCATATGCGGCACATTCTGCCAAGCAGGTGGCACCATTAAGCGCAAGGCACGGAAAGCATCCATATCACCCATCATCAGCACTTCAAGCATGTTATCTAAACTATTCGAATCTGATCCAGTTTGTGACACAATGGGGTGAAGCGTTTGAAGCTGAGGCATTAAGTCTGTTTGGAATTTATTAGTACGCGCCAACGCCCAGTTACGATTGCCACGAATGGTATTTAATTCACCGTTGTGCGCCAAGAAACGGAATGGTTGCGCCAAACGCCATTGTGGCAAAGTGTTAGTACTAAAACGCTGATGATAAGAACAGCTCGATGAAGCAAAACGCTCATCGTTTAAGTCGGTATAATAAATTGGCAATTCACGTGGCATCACCAAGCCTTTGTATGCCATTAGCTGACTGTGCATTGATGGAATATAGAACACATCATCAGTCGCTTCTATTGCGATTTCTGCTTGACGGCGTGCCACAAATAAAGCACGGTTGAAGTCTGATTCTGACATAGTTGTTGGTGCATTAATGAACACCTGCTCAATGTCGGGTTCAGAGGCAGTTGCTTGCTCACCCAAACAGGCAGAATTAACAGGCACTTGTCGCCATCCAGCGACAAAAACACCATTTGCATTCAGAGCAGATTCAACTGCTGCAATACCAGCTGCACGTTTATCGGCTTTTTTATTTAAAAATACCATGCCAATCGCATAAGTATTATTTAGGGTAAATCCCAAACTATTTGCTTCTGACTGGAAAAACGCATCGGGTTTTTTCAGTAACAAACCACAACCATCACCTGTGCAACAATCGGCAGCGACACCACCACGGTGCGTCATGCGAGAGAGTGATTGAATGGCCGTCTGAACCAGCCAATGACTGGGCTGATCATCCATTTGGGCAATCAGACCAAAACCACAGTTTTCCTTCTCAAAAGAAGGGTCGTAGAGTCCTTGCAGGCGGTGTAATTCGTTCATGCGTCTTTCCTAGCATTAGCTAACCCCACTGGTTAGCAATAAAAATTTGGGCAAAATGGTTAAAAATGATAGCGAATAATGTAAAATCGGTCAATAGCATTAAGCATAACCTTGGAGAATATAGCAAAATCATGAATGTTACAAATTCAATTTACAACGCTTCTGTCTTAGGGGAATACCTTGCAGTACTGGAGTGGGGGATGCTTTATGTTCGTGAAGGAGAGCCTTGTCGGTTAATTTGGGGGAAAACAGTCGTCGAGTGGTATAACAAAAGCTTTTTTGATGATAGCTGGTTTGAATGGCAACATACCACAAAAGAAACTCAAGCACACTTAAGAGAAGCTGGTATCGTTGAGAACTTTCCTGCTAATATTTTTATTTCTTTTCAACGTATTAAAGATGGTCGTCAAGAGCGAATTTATGTGAGTAGAAGTGTTGTTGGTAATAAAGCATACTGTTCATTTCAAGCGTATCTTAAAGAGCAACTTCAGAAGGCGGCTATAAAAAGTAAAAGCACTGTCTTAATGGGCTAATTGATAGGCTAAACTAAAACACATTTAACAATATGGAAAAAGTACTATGTTTCGATTACTTGCTTGGTTAATAGGGTTAATACTGGGTACATTGATTATGGGTGCTTTTTTATTATTAACTGAAACAGGCAATAGTTTTTTATTGCCATCAGTACAAAAAATATTACAATATAGGCTGCCACAAGCCAAAATTGAATTGCTTATTATTCGTCCTGATCAAGCTAATATTGATCTTTTTCTAAGTAACGATACACACGCGTTACTGAGTGCCAAAATAGATATCATTGCTGGTACAGCAATAGGAACTTGGCAAATTGTGAGTAAAGATTTAACCCAATTGGAAAGCATAACTCCTATTCCGCTTGCGGGAGCAGCGACTAGTGAAGGTAGTTTTGATATTTCGCCAGCACAACAACACGCCCTAGGCAAATTAATGCTGACTCTTAGTCAAATCGATTTTAAATTAAATCATGCTAAGAATTCTGCGCTAACACTAAGCGCACAAGGAAAACTGCAGCTACCAGAAATTGCTCAACTGTTGGCTCAACCTGAGTTTGCAACAGGTCATTTACAACTAATGACATCGCTTGCGCTTAATGATTTTAATGATAAAAATACACTTAACGGTATGGTAGTAAGTAATATCACCGATGGGCTTTTGAATGCACAAATAACACAACAAAAAACAGGCGTTGAATTACCCAATAATATTCCTTTTGCTGCTAATATCACGACCGATGTATTAAATGGAAAAACACTATCTCAGGCTTTATTGAATAGTCCGCTTGTTATTGTTAACCTAGCCAACATACGCTATAACCTTGGTGAGAGTGATATTCTAGCTGATCATCAAACCCTAATCCATGAGTTAAGTAAGCTTAATTTTGTAACTAGAACATCGCTTAAAGGGCGATTACAAGTTAACGGAACACTGTCTTATAATTTGCCTACGAATCATTTAGTGGTAGAGGCAAATAGTCAAACGCTTGGTGGCAAGGTTACACTTAAGCTAAATGGAGATCAACTTAATACACAGGGAGATGATTTGCAAAGTAGCGCAATTTTTGCCATGTTAGACATGCCGATTGTTTTTAAGTCAACTGTAAAAGCTGCACTTGTATATGACTTGAGCACACAACAAGGTAAGTTTGACGCGACGCTTAATAATGGGCAATTTTTACCTAACGAGTTTGCTAATGCGCTTAATAATCTTGCACAATTTGATATTACACAAGAAAGCTATGAGCAAACACATACAGACGGCACAATTAATGCTGGTCTTATTGTTGCTAATTTGGATATGCGTAGTCGATTTACACGTATTAGTACACAAGCAGCACGGATCGATTTTAATAAGCAGCATATCGATACGACCTTGCGAGCTACCCTTAAAGACGTTACTATTCCCATACATCTTCAAGGTCGTTTGAGCTTACCCCAAATAATGCCTGAATTAAATTCAGATATTCTGAGTAAGCAGGCTATTGATAAAGAAAAATACAAGATTGTTGATACACTTAAACAACAACTTAAATTTCCTAATTTAAACCATTAAGCGATTTAATGAACCTTAAATAATAAGAGTTAATCCAATAACTATGAGTAAATATTTACATTCAGGTCATGTCCATTATGCTGCGCATGCTATTCCTCCTATTCCCGCTGATTGTATTCCAATTTATGCACAGTTAAATATGACTGCGATTGGGCAGGCGTTGGAAAAAATTGGTGGTGATTTATTACTACCTGACATGCCTAAAGAAATATTAGCAATAGAGAATGAAATGTACAAAGAGCATCCCAATTTAAAGCAAATTGTTAGCCTTATTGAAATAAATCCTGCTATTAGTGGTGAAATTTTAAATACAGTAGGTCGTCCAGCATTCCAACGTCAGCTTGTGCGCAAAATTGAAATTCATAGTTTAACGCAATGTATTGGGCTAATTGGTATAGAGCGGACTTATCAGCTTGCCTTAGCTGCTGCAATTAAACAGATGACGACAAATGAATCTTTAACAACGAGCGTGTTAGAACATGCGGCAAAAACAGCCTATGCTTGTGTTGAAATTGCAGGCTATTTACCCCCTCATGATCCGCGTATTACGCAAGAAGTTGCCTATTTGTTTGGACTTTATTTGCATGGAGGGATGCTAAGCTTGGCAGCACACTATCCAACACACTATGCCAAAATATTTGAGCAAAGCCTGACTTTACCTGAAGCTGCTCATAACTTTGAGTGTGAGCGTGTTGCAAGTCATACTTTATTGGGTGTTTTAACAGCCCAGAAGTGGGGATTAGACATCAATGATAAAAATGAGCACGACTTATTACTGGCTATTGCAAATCATCATCATCCTAAACTGGAATGCATTAAACAAGATCGTGTGCGTTTATTAATTGCTATTGGCTTGCTTGCACAAAGTATGGTAAGTGAAATTGCAGTACATGCTTATCAGTCGCAAGCATTACTTGAGCAAAGTAAGCTTGCAAGTCGTTTACTCGGTTTTTCAGATGAAGCCTTGAGCAATATTCGTCGTAATTTGAGCCATGATTGGATTAGTGTTAATAATGTTACTAATGAATAGTTACTATGACCGCTACTAGAACTGATAACTGTTCAGTCGATAAGGATTTTTTCGATTTAGCGGATCAAGAGCAAAAAAATAGTAATTTTAATGATGCGATTAATAAAGTACTCATTGTTTCTAGAGCAGATACTAAGGGTATTATTACTTACGCTAATGATTTATTTTGTCAAATTAGTGGTTATAGCAGAGAAGAGCTTATTGGTAAGCCACACAATATTGTTCGTCATCCTGATATGGATGCGCTTATTTTTAAAGAAATGTGGGCAACAATCACTAAGGGAAATATTTGGCAAGGCATTGTTAAAAACAAAACAAAAAGCGGTGCGCCTTATTATGTGAAGACTTCTATTTTGCCACAAATGGATAGTCAGGGTAAGATTGTGGAGTATCTTGGTATTCGAGAGAGTATTACCGATCTTATTGCCACACAGGATTCATTGAAAGAGCAGCAAATTTTTATACAGATGATGATGGATTTGTCTGAAGATATTGTGCTCGTTATGAAAGATGAAAAGCCTTATAGTTTTAATGCACATTTTTTCGAATTATTTAACTATCGTGATATTGATGATTTCAAATCGCGCCATATGTGTATTTGTGAGTTGTTTTGCGTTAAGAAAGGGTTTTTAGAGCCTACCTCTAAAGAATATAAATGGTTCGAACCTGTATTGCGTAATCCTGAAAAAATGCACAAAGCATGTCTGATTGATAAGTGGGGTAATGAGCGTATTTATGAAGCAAAAGTTCGTATCATGCCGCTTAGAAATCACTACTTTATTGCAAGTTTTCATGAAATTACCGAAATTGAAAAAGCAAAAGAAGCCGCTTTAATGGCTAAGGCGCAGCAAGAGCAGTTTTTAGCGTCAATGAGTCATGAAATTCGCACACCGCTTAATGGTGTTCTAGGCTTTTTAGGCTTGTTAGCAGACACGGCATTAGATGAAACACAACAGCGTTATTTAGATATTATTAAAAACTCATCAGAAACATTACTCAGCGTTGTTAATGATATTTTAGATATGTCTAAAATTAATCAGGGTGCAATGACGATTGATCCACATAGTGTTAATCTTAAGCAAGAGTTACCCTTGTTTGCTTCTTTATATGAAGCGAGTTCACAACAAAAGCAAATTGACTATCGGGTGGTGTTTGATAATACAATCGATACGTGTTTGTTATTAGATTGGCTGCGCATTAAGCAAATTATTGGTAATCTTGTCGGCAATGCCATTAAATTTACGCCAGAAAAAGGTAAGGTTAAGCTAAGTATCAATATCATTAGCCAGACTAGCACAAATCAAGAACTATTAATTTCAGTACAAGATACGGGCATTGGTATTGCCCCTGAAAAACAATTACATGTATTTGAGGCTTTTTCACAAGCAGATGGCTCGACTGCTCGTCAATATGGTGGTACAGGGTTGGGGTTATCGATTAGCGCAAAATTAGCACTGTTAATGGGTACAAAGTTACAATTAAAGAGTGTATTGGGGCAGGGTAGTAATTTCTTTATGTATTTAACTGTGCCAAGATGTGATGTTTCAATAAAAGCCACTAAGTTGGATTCTGCCGTTTTACAGAAAAGTGATATTAACGCTGTATTCAAATTATCTGTTTTAGTCGCTGAAGATAATTCAACCAATCGTTTGCTTATCAAAGCACTGTTAGCGAAAGAAGGAATCGTGCCTGATTTTGCAGAAAATGGATTAGAAGCAGTAGAGAAGGTACTTAGTCAGCATTACGACTTAATTTTTATGGACATTCAAATGCCATATTTAGATGGGATAGAGGCAACAAAACGTATTCGAGTTGCAGGGGTTAGTACACCCATTATTGCCCTCACTGCTAACGCGTTTGATGGTGAACGCGAGAAGCTATTAGCAGTGGGGATGAATGACTATCTCAGTAAACCGATTAATGTCATTGCTCTTAAACGCGTTATTCAACAACGTATTATGCACCTCAACGCTTAAGTCAGTATTTGCGCTGATTAGCCACTTCATGCTCTAGCTGATTTAGTTTTTCAATAACTTGAGCAGATAATCTATCTAATTGAACAAAGCCAGCATCAATAGCTTGTGCATCTTTACGCTCTTTTGCTTCGAGAATGGATTTAATGGTAGCGTGAAGCGCAGCATGATCAGTATCTAATGCTTTCATAATTGGTAGATGCATGAGTGTCTGACCTTGCGCGCCAAAGAACCAGTGACCTAAGGCACATTGTTGATGATCTGTGGCAACAGTACGATTGAGTGGCACATCTAAATCGCTAACAAAGGCACGGATAATACCACGCCATGCTTTATGGGCACGACGTGCATTCACAAAAGTAAAGTCGCCTGTGTTCATAGCAATATCAGCACCGATGAGTGAGATATCAACACGAAAGGTTTTGATTGCTTGTTCCAAGCTATCGGCTTGTTCGACCATATGGGCGATGTGATCTTGTGTACTATCAACCAATGCCACATTTTCTTGGTTCATTTCTTCAATTTTTTCCATTGAGTTTGAAATTTCAGTCACTGCAATGGATTGTTGTTCTGCTTGCACCACCAAGTTAGCTACCATCTCGTTGATTTCGCCAATAGCATGATTAATATCCTTGATTGCTTCACCAGAGTTGTTCGCGTGCTCGGTACCTTCTTGAACACGTTTAATCGAATCGTTAATGAGACTACGAATTTCTTTGGCTGCATCAGCAGACTTTCCAGCAAGCGCACGAACTTCAGTAGCAACAACCGCAAAACCACGACCATGCTCACCTGCCCGTGCTGCTTCCACTGCAGCATTAAGTGCCAATAAGTTGGTTTGAAAAGCGATAGAGTCAATAAGCCCAACAATACTGCCAATTTTTTCACTTGCTTGTGTAATGGATTGCATCGACTCAATAGAATGTAACACAACATTGTTAGCATGATTGGCAACTTCGTTTGAATGATTCATTCGATTTTTCATATCACGCGCATTGTCAGCTGTTTGTCGTACTGAAACATTGATTTGCTCAACAGCCGCAGCGGTGCGTTGTAAGGCATCACCATTGATATGACTGCGATCTGCTAGCTCGATAGCACCTGATGAAATTTCATTTGCATCTTGTACAACGACCTGTGTACCGTGTAGTGCTTGTGCAAAGAGGCTTGAGATATTATCCATCGAGTTATTAATGGCATCAGAAAGAACCGCAAAATTGCCTGTATAGTGGGTATTCATGCGTTTGGTCATATCACCACTCCCCATTGCCAATAACACTTTAGTTGTATCCGCAATAATGTCACTAATCGTGACAAGGGAGTGGTTGACATTGTCGCGTAAGATTAGTAAATCACCATGTGCATTAACATTGACGCGCTGATTAAAGTCACCTTTTGATAAATAGTCTAACGATGTTGATAGTGCATCAAAAACAGAAGCCATTTCTTGCATATTAACTTTGGCTGTGTCAATCATTGTCGCATAATGTCCTTGCAATCCTTTGCTGCTTAGCGGAGAAGACATATTGCCTTTTGCTAATGCATCAAAAACTTGTTCCAACTGGATAAATACATTAGATACAGCATCTGCGGTATTATTGACACCGTCACGAAAAAGCGCGAAATCATTTTCCATTGGTAGCGCAATGCGTGCATCTAGTTGACCAACTGATAAGGCTTGTAACACACGCTGAACCTCGCTCATAACCTGAGTAAAGCGTTCCATTTGTGCATTATA
>CAMCGI010000015.1 GCA_945874205.1 Francisella tularensis subsp. holarctica | reverse complement strand
GCCTTTAGTATCCAAGGCATGCCACATATTACGGTAAAACTCAGCAGACTGTTTTCCTGACTTTAATACTCGTGGGTTCTTGCCGACAACTTCTTCAGGTGTATAGCCCGTTAATTGCGTAAACGAGGGATTAACGGTAATGATGCGATTATCAGCATCACTCACAACCATAGCTTCACTACTCGATTCAAAAATAGCAGCAGCTAGTTGCAAATCATCCACATAATGACGAATATTTTTATGAGACAAGCGCAAGTCCAGATGCGCTGTAACATTACTCGCTAACGTTTTAATTGCACTAAGTTGTTCTTTCGTTAACTCGCGTGCAACGGTATCAATCACGCAAAGCGTTCCCAAGTGATAACCATCAGGTGTTACCAAAGAAACACCCGCATAAAAACGGATGCCTGAATCCATTGCTACAAGGGGATTATCATAAAAACGCTCATCCTGCGTTGCATCAGGGACAATCATCATATCTTGCAAAATTGCATGTGCGCAAAAAGCAACATCACGCGATGTTTCTGTGGCATCAAGACCAACAATAGACTTAAACCACTGGCGATGTTCATCAACTAAACTAATTGCAGCAATGGGCGTTTGACAAATATAAGCAGCTAATTCAGTGGTACTATTGAAGGCTAGTTCTGGCTCGGTATCTAAAATATCATACTTTTTTAGTGCTGCTAATCGTTCTTTTTCGTTAACTGGCAAAGGAGCGATTTTCATAATACAACAACCATTCCTAACAACAAAACAAGCTCGCTACTTTCAACCCAACTGAGTGCAACAGCCTCTGTAATACCACCCAGATGTTTACGCCACCAAACAATCCACGCCCAGGTACCAATGATTAATACCGTCAGCGTCCATCCTGAAGTGAGTGCCAAGGCAGTAAATAACAACAGCCACTGTGGCCACAACCAACTTAAACCGACATACTCACGCCAACCAGTAGCAAATGATGTATTTTGTACCCAACGTGAACCAAGCATCAGCATTTGAGCAAACGACCAACCAACAACAGGCACTAAGACTAACAATATCCACCAGCCTTCACGAATAACTTGCACCAACAACGCCCACTTAAGAATCAGCGCTAATACTAGCAACACTATGCCTGTAGCACCAATAGCTGCTTTGGGCTGTAATAATGTCGAAATATCTTGTGACACTTTTGTTAGCGCTGCATCACTCACGCGTGCCAAACCATCTAACGTACTTGCTCCTGTCATTTTGAGCCAAACTATCAGCAGCAGCGCAGCATTAATCTCTGCCGATAAATAATGACTCAGTAGCCAACTGATTAGCGTTAAGGTTAATCCGAGCAACAAAGCTACCAACGGAATAAATGCCATTGACTGTCCGACTTGCTGCGCTGAAATATCACCTTTAGGCAGACTCAATCGCCACACATATGATAAAGCGATACGAAATGGATGTATTTGTATATCTGGCATAAATTTTCTACCTAAACTAGTTAAGATACAGTGGCAAATATTTTTTCCGCCATGATGAAATCCTCTCTTGTATCAATTTCAGTCCACTTCAAACCAGAAATATCCAAAGCATAAAAAGGAATATTTTTCTCAATTAATCGCTCATATCCACCTTCATAATACTCCTGATAATTTTTTTCATCCATCATCATATTTTCTAACTCTGCAAATAACAACTTTGCAGTTTCATTACTAATTTTTTCAATTCCTATTGATTCGCCTACAGCTTCTTTTGGATTAACTATTTTACTGGCTTTTAATACCTTGTTTTGATCATCAATAATTACTTTAATTTCTTCAGCATCAAGATTTATATTTTTATCAATGCACAAACTGGTTTTATATTCACTTTCAATCAGTTTTTTTAGTATTTTCTTATCAAATACAACATCAGCATCGAATTTTATAAAATCAGAATCACCAATAAAATTTTTACTTAACATTAAAGAAAAACCAGTATTTGTTTCTGTGTATTTATCATTCATAACAAAGTGTACAGTTAAATCTGGAAAATTTGTTTTTACATAATCTCTTATCTGATCTTGTAAATATCCAAGAACAAAAACAACTTCCTTTATACCGCAACTCTGAATATTAGATATCATCATTTCAAGAATAGTCCTGCCACCAACTTTTAACAAACATTTTGGACAATTATCCGTCAACGGTCTAATTCTAGAGCCAACTCCCGCTGCTAATATGATTGCTTTCATTTTATTTCCTCATTGGATCAAGTAATTGTTCTGTTTTTTTATGTGTCTGATAGCCTCGCTCAAACAATCGCCACAAACCGATTGAGACTTGACTAATTGCTAATACCCATAAAACCAATTCAATTTGATTAAATATCGCCCCTATACTGGTAAAAATAACAAATTCAGCTTCATCAACCCAAAATATAATCCGATTTTTTAGCCAAAACAATTTTATTTTTCCAAAAAAACTTGTTGAAAGTTTTTCATACTCATTTTGTTTTATTGTATATAACTCTTTTCTTCTTTCGCTTGCTTTAGATAAGTATTGATTATCTTTATTAAACTGACTAAAAATAGTTTCAAGTTTTATATAATATCTAAAGTTAAAGAAAAAACAAGCAGTAAAACCAAGAAATACATATGTAATATTATTAGTAGTAATATAAGCGCTATAAGCAAGACAAATTGTTATAATATATATTTTTAGTACATCAACAACCTTATCAAGATAATTTCCAATATCAGTGGATAACTTCTTAGTTCGTGCCAACTGACCATCAAGACAATCCCCTATGTAGGCAATTGGCAAAAGAATAGCTGTATAAAATAGATGATAGGGAACATCTATAAAAATAAATAGACAACCCAATACATACAAGAAAAAAGAAAACAAAGTCACCATATTTGGTGTAACCCGCTCAAACTTTAAAACGAATGGCAGAATCATATTTGCTATTTTTGGCATGAACAAATCTCCCCAATTACTAAAATAGGGAGGCTCTATAATTATTTTTTTCACTGGTTTTATATCGGTCATTATTTTAACTCTGTTTAACTTTAATTAACTATCAATAGGAATTAGACTTTAAAACTCTTTTTTTAATTATAGAGTTTCTTTTTGTTTCAATTTTATAAAAACGTTTCAAAACCTTTCGCAAATAATTTAAAAAAAATCTAATATTATCAAAAGATAATTTACCAATATTTCCTACCTGAAAAACTTTATTTTTAAAACAACCTTTTCCCTCATAAATAATAATAGATTTTTGACGTAATTTTTGACGAAATACACTCATATCAATATAAGAAGGAATATAAACTGTTGTTAGCATAGAACACATATCTTTTTGATCAATCAAAAATTTTAGGTTTAATTTTTGCATCCCTTTTCTTAAAATATAAGCCTTACGCTTGAGCTTATCGTAATGATTAGATATTCCTTTGTCTAATATATTAATCAGTGCCTGCTCTAAAGCATAAAAAAGATGAATGGCTGGTGTATTCGGTGTTTGTGAAGCTGTCGTTAACATATAATAAAATGTGTACAAATTCAGATAACCTGTTTTTACAGGAAGTGTTTTTAATTTTTCAAACTCTTCTATTTTTCCAGCAACGAACGATAATCCAGTATAAGAACTAATTCCTTTTGAACTCGTACTTGAACAAAATGCGATATGACATTTTTCCATATTGATCACTTCCACACCAAAACTACTCACACAATCTACAACAAACAGTGCACCATTTGCTTTTATGAGTGCACCAATTTTATCTAGCGGATTTAACATGCCAGAACTTGTCTCGTGATGAACCATAGCAACAATATCAATTTTATGACTTTTTAAGTAGGCTTCTATTTTCCCTAACTCTAATTTTTTAGCCCAACCAAAATCTAGCAAAAAAGTGTTCCTATTATAAATCTTAGAAATATTATATAGCCGCTCGCCAAATTCACCATTGGATAATATAAGAATATTTTTATCACCAACTATCGAAGAAAGAATAGCTTCATTCGCTGCAGTCCCTGATCCAGTAATGACAACTGCTCGATAATCGGTAACATTTTTTATTTCAAGGAGCTTCAGTAACTTACTTTCAATACTTAATAGTAACCGATCAAAATCTGGTTCTCGGTGACAGATGTCTTTTTTAGAAATTGCTTCTCTTACCTTTTTTGTTACATTCACTGGACCTGGTGTAAATAACAACTGATTTTTCATATCGTTTTGATCCTCATTATTTAGTATCTTAAAGTGAGCAAAAAAGTGAATTATCTGGCTATTTATTTCATTTTTCAGCGATTACCATCGCAATTACAGACTCTTTTTCATCACTCACACTGACGTGCCAAGCCACAATACCACGTTGCTCGGCAATATGCTTTGCAACCCCCTCAATACGCAATAGTGGCTTACCCAGCGCATCATGTTCGTAAATAAAATCAACAAAACGCACTGACTGCTGAAACCCTGTTCCCAATGCTTTAGCAGCGGCTTCTTTGACAGCCCAGCGCTTGGCTAACCAACGACCTGCACTACTCGCGTGTGGTAACATTACTAACTCATCAGGATGCAAAATACGTGCAAGTAAGCGTCTACCATAACGTTGCCACACTTTTTCCATCCGAACAACATGAAGTAAGTCAACACCTATGCCCACAATCATTTATTAAGCTCGCGCTGCCAACATTAGCGACTTCATTTCACGCACAGCCTCGGTTAACCCCTTAAAAATGGCTTCACTAATAATGGCATGACCAATATTTAACTCATCCATCTGTGGAATAGCGGCAATGGCTTGCACATTATGATAATGTAATCCGTGACCCGCATTTACGACTAATCCTAAGCTCGCAGCAAAAAGCGCACCTGCTTTAATTTTATCTAGCTCATCCGACAAGGCTGCCCCTGTCAACTGTGCATAATGCCCCGTATGAATTTCAATGACAGGTGCACCCGCATCTTTAGCCGCCTGAATTTGCTTGCTATCCGCCTCGATAAATAAAGAGACACGAATACCCGCCTCACCTAACACCGTACACGCATGCTTCACACGCTCAAAGTGCCCAACAACATCCAAACCGCCTTCTGTTGTTAACTCTTCACGCTTTTCAGGCACCAAACAAACATCTTGTGGTTTATAGCGCAATGCCATCGCTAGCATTTCATCGGTGACTGCCATTTCTAGGTTAATTTTGGTTTGATGCGTTTCCATCAACAATGCCAAATCACGCTCTTGAATATGACGACGATCTTCTCGAATATGAAGCGTAATGCTATCTGCGCCCTGCTGTTCTGCTAATAAAGCCGCATGAACAGGATCAGGATAACGTGTACCGCGTGCCTGACGTAAGGTTGCAACATGATCAATATTGAGCCCTAATGCAATTGTATTTTTAACTTTCATGTACTATATACCCCAATATTATTTACTGATACCCTAAACTTGCCAAAGCACGCTCATCATCTGACCAATTGTCTTTTACTTTTACCCATAGCTCCATATGCACTTTCATATCGAGCATTTTCATTAAATCGTGTCGAGCCTCTGTGCCAACTGCTTTGAGCATACTGCCATTTTCACCAATGACAATCCGTTTTTGACCTTCACGCTCGACCAGAATTAAAGCATTAACTAATACGCGATCTGGTGTAATTTCGTATTTTTCAATTTCAACCGTTAACCCATATGGTAACTCTTCATTGAGCTTGCGCATTAACTTTTCACGAATCATTTCAGCAGCCAAAAAACGACTCGAAGCATCAGTGACCATATCCTCATCGAACATAGCGTCACCTTCTGGAAGCATTTTTGTTAATTCTTTAATTAACAAAGCTGCATGTTTTTTATCATATGCAGACAAAGGCATACTTTGTGTGAATTTAACATTTTTACCCAGTTCGGCTAAATAGGGAAACAGCTTTTCGCGTGGTTGGATACGATCCACCTTATTAATCACTAATAAAACGGGCACATCTACCTGCGCCACCAGTTCAGCAACACGCGCATCTTCATCGGTAAAGCGTCCCGCTTCCACCAACATCATGACCACATCAACCCCTTCTAAAGCAGAAGAAGCAGTACGATTCATCATTCGATTAAGTGCTTTAGCACCATTAATATGCACCCCTGGTGTATCAACAAACACCAGTTGTGCATTATCAAGCGTCAAAATACCATGAATACGATGACGCGTAGTTTGTGGTTTTGGCGAAGTAATACTAATTTTTTGCCCAATCAAGGCATTCATTAACGTCGATTTACCCACATTCGGACGACCAATAATGGCAATGGTGCCACAACGGTACGGGGGTTGAGACAATGTCATCTTATTTTCCTTCTAACTGTTCTAGCATACTGCTAGCAGCAGTTTGTTCAGCCTTTTTACGACTATTAGCGCAAGCTTGCGTATTAGTATAGCCATCGATATGACACACCACTTCAAACATCAAGGCATGAGCCTCACCTATCTGTGACACAAGTTGATAATCAGGTAATGATTTCGCACGCGCCTGACACCACTCTTGTAGCCGTGTTTTAGGATCTTTTTCGATAGCAGCCTGCTCTAATGTTTCAAAACGTGGCGCTAAATAATTCAAAACAAATGTGCGTGCTGCATCCATACCTGCATCACAATAAATGGCAGCAATAACTGCTTCAAACGCATCAGCTAGGGTAGAAGCGCGACGAAAGCCGCCACTTTTTAGTTCACCAGACCCTAATTTTAAACAATCACCCAAATTCAACATGACAGCAAACTCAGCCAAAGTCTCTTCTCGCACCAACCGCGCTCGCATACGTGTCAACACACCTTCTGGCTGATTGGGAAAACGAGCAAACAACGCTTCAGCTGCTAAAAAATTAAGGATACCATCTCCCAAAAACTCTAACCGCTCATTGTTAATGCTTGCATAACTACGATGCGTTAATGCTTGCCATAAAAAACCTGGCTGAGTAAATTCATGACCAATGCGTCGCATACAGTCTTGCTGTTGACGTTTATCATCATTAGCACTCATTTAATTGACATTCCAATGCGAGAAAAATCAACACCACCATCAAAGTTCATCCAAATAAAGAAAGCACGACCTTTTAAGTTTTCTTCTGGTACAAATCCCCAAAAACGACTATCGTAACTATGATCACGGTTGTCACCCATCATA
Organism: Francisella tularensis subsp. holarctica; assembly: GCA_945874205.1. Taxonomy (GTDB): domain Bacteria; phylum Pseudomonadota; class Gammaproteobacteria; order Thiomicrospirales; family Thiomicrospiraceae. Next base: position 13,997 of record CAMCGI010000015.1, on the reverse strand, counting down.
AAGTAATGCCCCTCTGGCACAACGATATCCATTAAATCACCCGATTGACGATCTGGATCCGTTAATACATTATGATTAACACCTAATAAATCTTCCGATAGCTGCATAGCACCATTCATCACCGCACCAGAACCTTCTGTTTCATAACGTCCAATCGGTGTTTGCATAATCGCTTTATCATTTACAAATAACGTTTTATTAATATAACTAACATGATCACCTGGCACACCAATCACACGTTTAATATAATCTTTATCTGGCTCGACAGGATAACGAAAAACCACAACTTCACCGCGTTCTGGTTTTTCGGTTTCAATTATTTTGCTATAAATAACAGGCAATTTAATACCATAACTCATTTTATTGACTAAAATAAAATCGCCGATATGCAAAGTAGGATACATGGAGCCAGAAGGAATACGAAAAGGTTCTGCAACAAATGAGCGCAATACTAACACAATCAATAACACAGGAAACAATGAACGGGCATAATCCATAACTACAGGCATATGCGCGTCTTTAGCACGCTTGGGAGCATAAACCCACTTATCAAGCGCTGCCAATACGCCACCAATCAGTACCGCTGCTGTTAAAATAATTTCAAATAACATGATATTTGTTGTCCTTAACCGTTATCTTTATTTACATGCAATACCGCTAGAAATGCCTCTTGCGGTATTTCAACACGACCAACGGTCTTCATGCGTTTTTTACCTTCTTTTTGTTTTTCAAGTAATTTTTTCTTACGGCTGACATCACCACCATAACATTTCGCTAATACGTCTTTACGCATCGCTTTAATATTAGAACGAGCAATTACTTTTGTACCAATGGCAGCTTGTAAAGCAACCTCGAACATTTGTCTAGGAATCAAATCTTTTAACTTTTCAATCACATCTCGACCACGATTTTGAGCGGTACTTCTGTGTACAATCATCGATAATGCATCCAATGGCTCACCATTAACCAGCACATCCATACGCACCAGATCATCCGCCTGAAAACGACGGAACTCATAATCCATCGAAGCATAACCGCGCGAAATCGACTTTAATCGGTCAAAAAAATCTAATACCACCTCATTCAGCGGCAACTCAATTTGTAGCTGAACTTGCTTACCTGCATAGTTCATGTTTTTTTGTACGCCGCGTTTTTCCATACACAACCCCATGACGGCACCAACATACTCTTGTGGCATCAAAATATTTGCCTGAATAATGGGTTCACGAATTTCTTTAATTGAGCCTAATTCGGGCAATTTAGAGGGGTTGTCAACTAACAATACCTCATTACGTGTATTCACAACTTCATAAATTACGGTTGGTGCTGTCGTAATCAAGTCTAAATTAAACTCACGCTCTAAGCGTTCTTGCACAATTTCCATATGCAACAACCCCAAAAATCCACAGCGAAAACCAAAACCAAGTGCTGTTGATGTTTCTGGTTCAAAAAATAACGAAGCATCATTTAAGCGCAGCTTACGCAATGACTCTCGTAAATCTTCGTAATCCTCTGAGCTAATCGGAAAAATACCCGCAAACACGCGTGGCTGTGCAGGCTTAAATCCAGGTAAACTCATTGCCGCAGGATTAGCAGCATCCGTTAATGTATCACCAACAGGAGAACCATCAATTTCTTTTAATCCCAAAATAACAAAACCAACCTCACCAGTACCTAGGCTATCACGCTTAATACGCTTAGGATTAAACACCCCTACTTCATGCACTTCGTGCAAGCCGCCAGTAGACATGACTTTAATTTTCATTTTCTGACGAATAGAACCATCCATCACCCGCACTAACGAGACAACCCCTAAGTAGTTATCGTACCAAGAGTCAATAATTAATGCTTTAAGCGGTGCATCTGGGTCACCCTTGGGAGCAGGAATTTTGGCAATAATTTCTTCTAATGTTTCTTGAATACCAATGCCCGCTTTTGCACTGGCATGAACGGCTTCTGTTGCTTCTATACCAATAATTTCTTCAATTTCTTGAATAACACGATCAGCATCTGCATTAGGCAAGTCAATCTTATTAAGCACAGGCAATACTTCTAATCCCTGCTCAATGGCGGTATAACAGTTCGCCACCGTTTGTGCCTCTACACCTTGCGAAGCATCAACAACAAGCAAAGCCCCTTCACAGGCAGCTAATGAGCGCGAAACTTCGTAGCTAAAATCAACGTGACCAGGGGTGTCAATAAAATTAAGCTCGTAGACTTTACCGTTATTTGCCTTGTAATGCAGCGTAACACTTGCTGCCTTAATCGTAATGCCCCGCTCTTTTTCTAAATCCATAGAGTCCAGCACTTGTGATGACATCTCACGATCGGTTAAGCCACCACAAAACTGAATAAAACGATCTGCTAGGGTCGATTTACCGTGGTCAATATGCGCAATAATTGAAAAGTTACGGATTAAATCCAGTTCGTAAGCCATGGGGTACCTAATACAAAAACAAATATAAAATTCAAAGACAAAGGGGGAGCAAACGGCTCCCCACAAAAAATAGATCTAACTTTAGCTTATTGAATCACTAAAGGCAAGAATAGTGCACGATTAGCACGAACAACCCGTATCGGAATCTTTTGTCCTTTAGGTAATTTAGCAACTAAATCGGCTACTTCATCAACTGAGCTTAAACGAACATAGTTTACTTCGAGCAAAATATCACCCTGTTGCACACCACTATTTAAGAAGCTACCTTCACCCATTGATGATACACGCAACCCAAAATCAATACCTAATTTTTGTTTAGTTGCGTCATCTATAACAGCAAAACTCGCACCTAAAATAGTTTTAGAGGAAGATTCATGTCCTTTAGTGCCGCGCTTAGCTTGTGTTGATGCTGCTTTATTATCTTCAGGCAAAGACTCAACAGTAACATGTACCGTTTGTAATTTACCCTGACGCAATAACTTCAAGTCAACAGGCTGACCAACAGGCGTCATACCAATGACTGGTGGCAAACTACCTGCTTTATTAATTTCAATACCATTGACTGATAAAATCACATCCCCTGCTTTGATTCCTGCTTTAGAAGCAGGTGTATCACCAAAAACCTCGGCAACTAAAGCACCTTTAGGCTTATCCATACCAAAAGATTCTGATAATTCAGAAGTAACTTCTTGTACATTAACCCCTAAATAACCACGAACAACATGCCCCGAGTGTTTAATTTGCTCTACCGCATTCATAGCAACTTCAATTGGAATAGAAAAAGACAACCCCATAAAACCACCACTACGGCTATAAATTTGTGAGTTAATCCCCACAACTTCACCTGCAAGGTTAAACAAAGGTCCACCAGAATTACCAGGATTAATCGCTACGTCTGTCTGAATAAACGGCACATAGGTATCATCAGGCAAGGTCCGCTCTTTTGCTGAAACGATCCCTTGTGTCACAGTTGCCTCAAAACCAAAAGGCGATCCGATCGCTAAAACCCACTCACCAACTTTAAGCTTACTTGACTGCCCCATCGAGACAACAGGCAAGCCTTTTGCTTCTACCTTAATTAGGGCGACATCGGTACGTTCATCTGAACCAATAATTTTAGCAGTTAACTCTTTTCGATCATTAAAACGTACAATGATTTCTTGCGCATCGACAATGACATGATGATTGGTAACAATATAACCATCATTAGACACAATAAATCCCGTTCCCAAAGACTGAATTTCTTTTTTAGCATCCCGCTTATCTAACTCAGGAGTGGGGGCAATGCCTTGAGGTATTTTAAAATCTTCACCAAAGAAACGCTTTAGCAACTCTTCTGGAATGCCATTAAAATCACCAGACTGTTGCTTTTGAGATTTTTGTTTTTGTATTGTTGAGATATTAACAACTGCTGGAGCATTTTTTTCTACTAACTGTGTAAAGTCAGGCAGCTCAGCATATGTCGTGAGCGATATAACACACAGACTAATCCCTAAGAACAAACCAGAACATAAAGCACGAATCGACATGATGTCATTACTCCTAAACAGTAATCGATTTAATTTCAAGAATAGAAGGCGCAACAAATAAGTTAAGCTTGCCAATAAAAAGCCATGTTAACAACGCCCCCAATAGCCCAATAAATAGCGCACCCATATCACCGAACAAAGTTTGTCCTAACCATAATCCAATCAACAAAACAACTAAAGGTAATCCATATCCCAAAAAAGCCAGTTGAATCACAGCGGAGTGCGGTAACGATAATAGCAAACTATCACCTTCTTTGATGTTAATAGAGACTTGTCTTAGTATTAACAAGGGGGCTGGTGCAAATAATCCTACAAACACATTCGATTGACAGCCTCCAGCAACTGCACCACAATGCCCCGTTGCACAACTGGTTGCTTCGGCAATTATTTCAACATAAATGTCATTATTATTTTTTTTCTTCACCCTGACCCAAGCTTGCGCACTATTTTCGTTATGACTCATTTTTTATCGCTTTATGTGCTACTTATTGTACTACTTAATTTTCCACCACTTGCCATATCAGCAATCAACCATCGCAATGAAGACCACGCATCACCCATAGCTTGACCTTTAATTTGTTGATCTACCATTAAACACGATGCTAACCATGATTGTATGTTACTAACCTGTAACCGCTCGAGTAATCGCCACAATACTTTATCTCGTCCACCCCACAAATTATGAATAGCCAGCGTCTGTGACGACCAAGCACGCTTTTGCTTTACATCACCTATTAGCGTGTGCCATATACGCAACTCTCTAGAAACAGCCCACAAGATTAATACCGCATCTTCACCTTCTTCTTGCAAACGTGCCAAAATATGCAAACTATCACTTACATTTTGTGCAAGAATCGTACTTGATAACGCAAATACATCGTAACGCGCCCAATCTTGACTATCACGTTCGAGCAAGAGTATATCAACCTGTTTAATCCCTTGTAATTGCCAACGCAGTAAACTTTGCTTTGCTGACATCAGGTTACCCTCTGACTTATAGGCAAGGATTTCAGCGGCATCGGTAGGTATTTGCATGCCTAATAATACTGCCTGTGCTTGCAGCCATTTTTGTGCTGCAATCATAGGTAATGATTTGCTATGAATAACCCAAGCAACTGAATCCCACGCCTCAATCCATTTAGCCTTTCTGGCTTCTTTTTCATTTTTATATAGCGCGTCAGCACGCAACAACAACAACACATCAGGATTAGGTGAAATAATCATTGCTTGCAACTTATCTGACTGTGCTGGCGTTATTTTGGCATTAACCTGCACTAGCATCATACGTTGACTCGAAAACAACGATTGTTCTTGATATAGGTTAAACACCTCATCCCAATCAGCAGATGACTCAACAAAGATAAGATTACGCTCACTATAGCCTAGTTCTTTGCTGCACTCTACAATAGTATCGACAGTATCCAACAAACGTTGTGGCTCATCACCAAAGCAAAAAATAAATGGGGGCAATTGCTTTGTGAGTAATTTTGATTGTAACTGTTCAGGAGTCATCATGACGGTGCATCCAATGGTGTCAAACGCTGAACCAACCGTACAATGCCATCAACCACGCGTGCACGAATATCAACCAAAACTTCTTCTGACTCACGCGCAATAGCCAAGGGACGTTCCGCACCAAGTGTAGCGTTTGTGCTTGATGTTGCAAAATTTAACAAACTTTGATCGACTTCGCGTGTACGACGCACAAGCGTATCGACTAACCACTCATCTTGTCCTATTTTACGAATACGAACAGGTTGGGTCAAAATATGCAGTCGTGCCGAAATTTCACCATATGAGCCAATCGCAGAGGTTACTGCATTTTGAGTACTAACGCCTAACCAAATCTCCAGCTCTGCTTTAGATGAGTCGTTTACTAACTCGCAGCCAAACCCCAGTAATACACGCTTAAGTGCCTCTACAACAGCCGCATCAGCACCTGAGCTCGAAACAATCACTTGATGAAAAGGAAATGAAGACTCAGAACCATCATGAAAACCACGTAACTGATAACCACATCCTGACAAGAGTAATGCTGGCAAAGCCAGCAATAACCCACGTCTTGTGATATCAACTTTTAGCTTATCTGGCAACGATATTCACCAAACGTCCAGCGACAACAATGACCTTAGTAATTTCTTTACCTTGCGTATATTTTTGCACACCATCATCAAGCAGCGCCATCGCTTCAATTTTATCTTGTGAGGCATCAGGTTCAACCGAAATTTTACCGCGTAGCTTACCATTTACCTGAACCATTAACTCAATGCGATCACGCGCTAAGGCAACTTCGTCTACTTGTGGCCACGCTGCAGAAACTAATAATCCCTCACCACCTAAAGCAACATACATAGTTTGAGTAATGTGTGGCGCAACAGGAGAAAGCATCATGACTAATGTCATTAATCCTTCTTGCATCACAGCACGTGCTTGCTCACTATGAGTATCATGACGAGACAGAGCATTTGACAATTCCATACACGATGCAATCGCGGTATTAAACGACTGACGACGTCCCCAGTCATCTGTAACCTTTTGTAAAGTTTCATGGGTTTTACGACGTAATACCTTATCATCGTCCGACAACGTGTTAACATCCAAAGCAACCACGCTGCCCGCCTCAATATGGCTATGCACTAATCGCCAAACACGATTGAGAAAGCGTGAAGCCCCTTCTACCCCAGCATCCGACCATTCCAAAGACTGCTCAGGAGGTGCTGCAAACATGGTAAACAAACGAGCAGTATCGGCACCATATTGATTAATTAAGGCTTGCGGGTCAACACCATTGTTTTTGGATTTAGACATTTTTTCTGTGCCGCCAATTTCAACAGACAACCCATCCGATTTGAGAATAGCTGAAACAGGCTTACCTTTTTCATCCGTTACTAACTCAACATCTGCAGGGTTGAACCACTGCTTGCGACCATCAGCTCCCATACGGAAGTAAGTATCGGCAATAACCATGCCTTGCGTGAGTAACCGCTTAAATGGCTCGTCTGTTTTAACCAGCCCTTCGTCACGTAATAACTTATGAAAGAAGCGAGCATATAACAAATGTAAAATCGCGTGTTCGATACCACCGATATACTGATCCACTGGCAACCAATGATCGGCACGCTCATCGAGCATTTTATCTGTGCTGTCGGGGCAAGCATAACGCGCATAGTACCAGCTAGACTCAAAGAAGGTATCAAAGGTATCTGTTTCACGCTTCGCTTCACCACCACACTTAGGGCAAGTGCACTGTGTAAAACTGTCTAACTGTGTCAGAGGAGACGCCCCCCCATCAGGAATCACATCTTCTGGCAAGCGCACAGGCAAATCCGATTCTGGCACTGGCACAGCACCACACGTCGGACAATAAATAATCGGAATTGGACAACCCCAATAACGCTGACGAGACATACCCCAATCGCGCAAGCGAAAATTAATTGTCTTTTTACCCAGCTCTTTAATTTCTAATGCTTTAGCAATCGCATCAAATGCATCATCGAAGGTTAAGCCATCGAATAACCCTGAATGAATCAGCTGACCTTTTTCGGTCATGGCTTCTATTGATACATCTGGCTCGCTGCCGTCACTACTAATAACCGCTTTAACCGATAAGCCATAGTGTTGTGCAAACTCCCAATCACGTTGATCGTGTGCAGGAACACTCATCACAGCACCCGTACCATAGCCCATCAGCACAAAATTAGCGACCCATACAGGCACTAAGTCATGGGTAATGGGATGACGCACACGGATACCTGTATCCACGCCTTTCTTTTCCATGGTTTCTATGATCGCTTCCGATGTACCTGTTTGCGCGCACTCATGAATAAAGCTTGCCAATATTGGGTTATTTTCTGCTGCCACTTTCGCTAAGGGATGTTCAGCTGCAATCGCTAAATAGGTTACCCCCATAAGCGTATCTGGGCGAGTAGTAAATACTTTTAAACGACGCGCGTCATTATCACCTTCAATCGGAAATTCAATTTCTAAGCCTTGTGAGCGACCAATCCAATTTTTTTGCATTGTTTTGACTTGCTCAGGCCATTCGGTGAGGGTATCTAAATCAGCAAGCAACTCGTCAGCATATGCGGTAATTTTTAAGAACCATTGGTTAATTTCTTTACGCTCAACCAATGCCCCCGAACGCCAACCACGACCATCAATAACCTGCTCATTCGCCAGAACCGTATTATCAACTGGATCCCAGTTAACCACCGATAAACGACGATAAACCAATCCTTTATTTAGCAACTGTAAAAAGAACCACTGCTCCCACTTATAGTAATCAGGAGAACAAGTCGCTAACTCACGTGACCAGTCATAACCCAAGCCTAATGTTTTAAGCTGATTTTTCATATAGTCAATATTGCTATAAGTCCAAACAGCGGGCGCAACCTGATTGGCAATGGCTGCATTTTCAGCTGGCAAACCAAAGGCATCCCACCCCATCGGTTGCAACACATTTTTACCTTGCATCCGCATAAAGCGCGCAATCACATCACCGATGGTATAATTACGTACGTGCCCCATATGCAAACGACCCGAAGGATAGGGGAACATTGACAAGCAGTAGAACTTTTCTTTACTTTCATCTTCTATTGCTTTAAACACATCAGCTGCTTGCCATATAGCCTGAACAGCACTTTCAATTTCCTTGGGACAATACACAGAATCCATGAGACACGCCTAGTAAAAAAACATAATCGCTATTATGCAATAAATACCCCCTATATCGCTAGTATCATCACAAATCAGTCACAAAAAAAAGCCCCATTACAAAACAGGGCTTTTTGATATAATAAAAATAATTAATTATTTTTACTTTTCTTGCGACTTTAAACGCACAATACCCAACATTTTCATAACATACTTTTGATAAATTGGCTCTGAATTACCATTTTTCATGTTACGAATAAAGTATTTCTCAAACGCAATTTTCGCATAGTGAACCCACTTACCCTGTTTTGCCCATGTTAAATTACGTGGTGGAATTTGTGGCAATGCAATAAACGCTGCTCCTGTGTCACCCAAATCTGCCAAACAAATCGTATTCCATGATGCTTCTTCATCTGGCTCTTTGCCATCTAATACATTTTCGATATTATGACAAATTGCAGTCACCATACCTTCAATCATTAGACCTGTTTTAGGTGTACCAACAGGAATAGGCGTTGCCTCCACTGGTGGAATGGCAACCACAACACCCAAAGCGTAAACGTTTTTATAAGTAGGATTACGGTTAAATTTATCAATTTTAACCATGCCGCGAGGGTTGACCAACGCTTCTTCTGCTTGTTGTAAGAATTTAGGACCTTTAAATGCTGGCAACATCATAGAATATCTAAATGGCAATTCGTGCGATTTAATCACATTACCCTGCATATCATGTTCGTCAACAAACATGGTGCCATTTTCCATTTTGACTACTTTAGCATTACAAATCCAGTTGATATGACGCTGACGCATAATACCTTCTAACATGCCTTTAGAGTCACCAACACCACCCAGACCTAAATGCCCGATATAAGGCTCAGAGGTAACAAAAGTCATTTTGACATCTTTACGGATTTTCTTGCGACGTAAATCTGTATCCATAATCATGGCATATTCGTAAGCGGGACCAAAACAAGACGCACCCTGAACCGCACCAACAATGATAGGACCTGGTTCTTCACATAGTTTCTTCCACTCATCATATGCTTCATCAGCATGACTTGTACTACAAACAGAAACGGTATTACCGCCATGACTAATAGGACCAAAACCAGGAACTTCTTCAAACGCCAAGTAAGGTCCTGGTGCTAAAATAACGAAATCATAATCAATAACACTACCATCAGCACAAACCAACTTGTTTTCAGCTGCTTTAATTTCAGTGACTGTTGCGTGAACAAACTCAATACCTTTGCGCTTTAATGGACCTTCTAATTTAAAGCTAATATCATCGTGTGAACGCCAACCTACACCAACCCAAGGGTTCGATGGTGTAAACTGAAACTCATCTAACGCAGAAACCACTTTAATTGTATGCGTTTTACCTAGATGATTATTAATATCATATGCCATTGGCAAGCCGCCAACACCAGCACCAACGATTACGATAGTAGCCATTTATATAGATTCCTTATTTCTTAGAATTGTAGAGATAGAGTGCGTTTAAAACTTTGTTTCGTGATTTTAACAAACATATTTAACTTTCTACTAGCATAAATTTTCAATGGGGCGATAAGTAAATTAATTATCAGCTAGAATAAGCAGCTATTTATGTCCATTTTTTGCAAAAAGAGCGCTCTTATGATGCTACCGTCACTCACTCCCTCGCTTAATCAAACGCTTTTCTGGTCAGGATTATCAGGTGCTTGTCTTGGATTAGCGATAACACAACTTCAAAAACACCATAATCGTCCTTTTTTAATTGTGACGGCAACAGCACAGCAAGCACAACAATTAGCAAATGAAATTCGATTTTTTACGCAAACACAAGTACTTATCTTGCCTGACTGGGAAACGCTACCCTACGATAGATTTTCACCACACCAAGATATTATCTCAGAGCGACTAAACGCACTTTACGCACAATCCCAAACACCACCTAATTTTTTAATTGCTCAAATATCAACACTTATGCATGCATTAATTCCAGCGAGTCATTTACTAGGTAATAGTTTTATGTTGCGTGTTGGGCAAACCATTAATATGCAAACCTTTTTATCTCGCTTAGACAGTGCAGGTTATCAACGCGTTAATCAAGTGATGGAGCATGGTGAATATGCGATACGTGGTGCATTATTAGATGTTTTTCCAATGGGTGCTAAAGAAGCTTTACGCATTGATTGGCTTGACAATGACATCGACTCAATTCGCATCTTTGATGTTAGCACACAAAGAACAACCTCTAAAATTACTGAAATCACGCTACTTCCTGCTAAAGAATACCCGCTTGATACCAACGCTATTCATCATTTTCGTCAAACTTGGCGTGATAACTTTCCCGATACAAACACACGCAATAATTGGCTGTACCAAGCAGTCAGTAAAGGGCAAAGCTCGGGTGGATTAGAGTACTATTTACCCTTGTTTTTCGAGCAATTAAGTAGCATTACCGACTATCTAAGCCCGAATACCTGCATTGTCTGGACGGATGATATTACACGCTCAGCCGATCAGTTTTGGCAGGATATTGATGAGCGTTGGCAAATTGGGCGTTTAGATTTAACGCACCCTATTCTGCCGCCAGAACGTGTATTTATTCGCCCTGACACACTTTTTTCGCAGATGAAAGCCTTTGCTCGTATTCAGTTATCAGCAAAAACTGAGGGCAAAGGAGATGCCTATTGGCAACTTAAAACACTCCCGAATATTGCACTAGACCCCACACGTCCTGACGCGTTATGGCGACTAGCCGATTTTCTCAAAACACTAGCGCAAACAAAAACAAAAGTATTACTGACTGCTGAATCACTTGGTCGACGTGAAGTACTGCTTGAGCTATTACACAAATCAGCCATTAATGTAACGCGTAGTCACGACTGGTCAGACTTTTTAACCAGCTCTACTCATGGGTTACATCTGAGCGTTGCCGCACTGCCAGAAAGCATGTGGTTAGATGACATTGTATTGCTTAGCGAACAATCTTTGTTTGGCACACAAATAGTACAACAACGTCGACGTACCAAAAGTGCCCATGCTGATTTTACCGATGGCATTCGCTCTTTAGCCGAGTTATCAATAGGTGCACCAGTGGTTCATCTTGAGCACGGCGTGGGTCGATTTTTAGGGCTAGAAACGCTAACAATGGACAACTTAGCACGCGAGTTTGTTGCCCTTGAATATGCAGGAGGCGACAAACTTTACGTTCCTATTACCAATCTGCACCTAATTAGTCGCTATTCTGGCACGGACCCTGAACATGCCCCTTGGCATAGACTTGGTACTGATAAATGGCAAAAAGCACGCAAACAAGCCATCGAAAAAGTCCGTGATGTCTCAGCTGAGCTGCTCGACCTTTATGCCGCACGCGCAGCACGCAAAGGTCATGCCTTTGGTGATGCAGGTAGCGATTATATTCGATTTGCAGCAGACTTTGCTTTCGAAGAAACACCCGATCAAAAAACCGCTATTGAAGCTGTACTGACCGATATGCAATCATCACGCCCAATGGATAGACTGATTTGTGGCGATGTTGGTTTTGGTAAAACAGAGGTTGCCATGCGTGCCGCATTTATGGCGGTACACGGTGGTAAACAAGTGGCTGTACTCGTACCAACGACCCTACTCGCTAATCAGCATTTACAAAACTTCCGTGACCGTTTTGCACAATGGCCAATCCGTATCGAGGCTTTATCGCGCTTTGGCTCAACAGGTGATCATGCCCGCATTATGGAAGACTTAACCATAGGAAAAGTCGATATTGTTATTGGTACTCATAAGCTATTACAAAGTACAATGCGCTATAGCGACTTAGGCTTAATCATTATTGATGAAGAGCATCGCTTTGGTGTGAAACAAAAAGAATTTTTTAAAAGCATCCGTACCCAAGTCGATATTTTAGCCATGACAGCAACCCCTATTCCACGCACCCTATCGATGGCATTTGCTGAACTGCGTGATATGTCGATTATCGCAACGCCTCCTGCTAAACGCCAATCGATTCAAACTTTTGTTCAAGACTGGAATCCAGCCCTTGCAAAAGAAGCCTGTATGCGCGAATTACGTCGTGGTGGTCAGGTCTATGCACTTTTTAATGATGTCGATAATATGCCCGCTTTTATTAGTCAAATGCAGACGCTCCTGCCAGATGCTCGCATCGGTATGGCGCATGGTCAGCTACCAGAACGTGAGCTAGAACGTGTCATGCGTGATTTTTACCATCAACGCTACAATATTTTGGTCTGCACCACGATTATCGAAACAGGGATTGATATTCCCAATGCCAACACGATTTTAATGATTCGAGCTGATAAGTTCGGCTTAGCGCAATTACATCAACTTCGTGGACGTGTTGGACGCTCGCACCACAAAGCCTACGCTTATTTATTCACCCCACCTAAGGAAGCCTTAAGTGCTGATGCAATAAAACGCTTAGAAGCAATTAGTCGTCATGACCAGCTCGGCTCTGGCTTTGCCCTTGCTAGCCAAGATTTAGAAATTCGTGGTGCTGGTGAACTATTAGGGCACGATCAAAGTGGTCAAATGCAAGAAATTGGATTCGACCTTTATTCACAACTATTAGACAAAGCAGTTCGTGCTTATCGCCGTGGTGAAATTCCAACACTAGAAACAACCAGTGATGGCTGCGATATTGATTTAGGTATTGCAGCCCTCATCCCAGAGGATTACCTTGGCGATGTACAAACACGCCTTGTGTTATACAAACGCATCAATGCCGCCGAAACGCAAAACGATCTACATCAACTGCAAGTTGAAATGATTGATCGCTTTGGGCTGTTACCTATTGCTACTAAAAACTTGTTTCAGGTAATGGCACTTAAACATTTGGCGACCACACTAGGCATCAAAAAAGTAGAAGCAACTAACAGCTATTTACGCTTAACCTTTGATGCACAACCTAAGGTAGAACCGCTAACACTTATTAAATTGATTCAAAGCAAGCCGACAATCTATAAACTTGATGGACCAAACAGGTTAAAATGCATTGGTGAACTCCTAACAGCTGAACAGCGGTTAATAACAGCTAATTTATTACTTACCACACTTTCACAGGCATAGAGGATACTTTTGTGCATCATAAACTTTTTTTACACAGATTATTATTAACCTGCCTGATGATGTTAACGTCATTACATGCTAGTGCTGGCTATGTGGTCGAAATGGTTGTTTTTGAGCCTACGACAACACAAGGTTGGCTCGATGAATATTGGCCACTGCTACCCGCCAAAATCGACACGCCAGAAAGAAATACACTATTGGGTGCAAATGCTAATAATCGACACTTGCTTAGCGAAGGTCAGTTTTCGCTTAAAGAAACAGCTAAACACTTAACCAGTACGGGGGCTTATCGTATTACAGCGCAC
>CAMCGI010000014.1 GCA_945874205.1 Francisella tularensis subsp. holarctica | reverse complement strand
GGCTAATTAGGAATAGAAAACTTTTTGAAGTAGAGTTTGATGAGTTAGCCAATAAGATTATAAAGGCAAAAGAGTATGCAGATAGCCATTAATCAGTTTAAATTGGCATTTGATAATATTAATGCTTACAAACAAGCGCATTCTAGTATTGCTTCAATGGTTAGTCCTATTGATTTATCAGATATGTTGCGTTGGCAATTAGTTTATTCGGTTAGTGCATTGGATAAATTCATCCATCAATTAGTACAGTTTGGAATGGTTGATGTTTTTAAAGGAAATCGTAGTAAAACACCATCTTTTGAAAAATTTCCCATGACGTTAGAGGAACATTTTTTGTTATTAAACAGTCAATATGGCGCACCAGAGATTGCTTTTGAAAGAATTGTTGTTAATAAAAACAAACATCTCTCATTTCAAGACCCCGATAAAATTAATGAAGGGCTCGCCTTAATTTGGGATGAAAAGCAGCGATGGCAAAAGATTGCGTCAAAGTTGGGATACTCTGATCAGGATATTGTGAAAAAAAAGCTAAAAACGATTGTTTCTCGACGTAACCAAATTGTTCATGAAGCAGACTTTGACATTATAACACATGAAAAATTAGAGATAGATCAATCTGATATTGATGATTTGGTTCCTTTTATTCATGATTTGGGTTATGCAATTTATGAGTTAGTGAAAGAATGATTCATTGATTACTCGAAAAAATTAAGCGCAATGGGACAGCGTTTGGCATTACCAAGACGCTAATGCCTTTAATGTGAGTGCTGAAAAAAAAGCCTGTTTTTTACAGGCTTTTTTATTACAAACTTTCTTCCAATGCACTCAATTGTTCAGCTTGATATTCATTCAATAAAGCGGTAATCGTTTCGTCTAAATCACCTTGCATAATGTTGTCTAGCTTATACAATGTCAAATTAATACGATGATCAGTCATACGTCCTTGTGGGAAATTATAAGTGCGGATGCGCTCACTACGATCGCCACTACCGACCAAGCTTTTGCGTGCAGCCGAAATTTCTTTTGCTTGTTTACTTTCGTTGGCAGCATTAATCCGAGAGGCTAGTAATGCCATCGCTTTAGCACGGTTTTTGTGTTGTGAGCGTTCAGCCTGACATTCAACTACTACCCCTGTGGGAATATGCGTAATACGCACAGCAGAATCCGTTTTGTTAATATGCTGACCACCTGCCCCGCTAGAGCGATAAGTATCTACCCTTAAATCTTCGCTGCGTAGCTCTACTGCTTCTACCGCTTCTGACTCTGGTAAAATAGCCACAGTCGCAGCTGAGGTGTGTACGCGCCCCTGTGCTTCAGTGACAGGGACACGTTGAACACGGTGTGCCCCTGACTCAAATTTCAATTTAGCATATGCCCCATTGCCTTCAATGCGTGCAATGATTTCTTTGTAGCCACCATGTTCCCCTTCTTGCTCACTCACGACTTCGACACGCCATCCTTGGCGTTCGGCAAAACGTGAGTACATACGAAACAAGTCGCCTGCGAAAATAGCCGCTTCATCTCCACCCGTACCAGCACGCACTTCTAAATACAGATTTGCATCATCGTTTGGATCGCGTGGAATAAGCAGTGTTCGTAAATCTTGTTCTAGTGTTTCTAGGTTAGTTTTTAATGTTGGCAATTCTTCTTGTGCCATTGCTTTAAGTTCGCTATCACCGCTATCAATCCATTCAAAGGCATCTTTTAAGTCTTGTTCACAGGCTAAAAATGCATTCCAGCTGCCAACCAATGGCGTGAGCTGTGCATGTTCTTTGCTCAGTGTGCGAAAGCGATTGTTATCACTATGCGTTGCTGAATCAGCAAGTAAGTGATCAAGCTCTTGTAGGCGTTCATCTGCTTGTTCTAAGCGCTGGCGAATACTGTCTTTCATGCGCGTTTCTCTGGTAATAGTAAATTGCGAGCCGTTTGTAATATATCTGCGCCACCATTGCCTGCTTCGCGAATGGCAAGACAGGGTGCGTGCGTTAGTTTGTTGGTCAGTTGATTGGCAAGTTTCTTAAGTATCACTTCACTATCGTGTCCTGCGTGTAGTTCGCGTAAGGCGTGTGCTAACACCTCATCTCGTATTTGCTCAGCATAGTAACGATAATCTCGAATTAATGGCGCAGCATCTGCCAATAGCCGCCACTGAGCCATAAAACTATCAGCTTTGAATTGTACGATATTTTCTGCTTCAGCCGCTGCTTGTGCACGACTATTGCGATTGTCTTCGACAATACCTGTTAAGTCATCAACTGTGTATAGATAAACATCTTCGAGCTTACCTACTTCAGCTTCAATATCACGCGGAACTGCGATATCGACCATGAGTATGGGTTTGTGTTTACGTTTTTTAAGCGCACTTTCGACTGCACCCTTGCCTAAAATTGGCAAAGTACTCGCAGTAGATGAAATAACAATGTCTGCTTCGTGTAAATGATTAGGCATATCACCCAGGCTAATGGCATAACCAGTCACTTCGTGCGCCAATTGCGTCGCATTTGCTATCGTACGATTCGCAATAATAATACGTTTAACACCTTGTTCTTTAAGATGCCGTGCTGCCAATTCGATGGTTTGACCAGCACCAATTAACAATACTGTTTGTTCTGATAAATCACCAAAAATTTGACGAGCCAAGGTTACCGCAGCAAATGCAACAGAAACAGGATTAGCACCAATTGCTGTCTCGGTACGTACTTGTTTTGCTGTGTTAAAAACATATTGAAATAAACGATCGAGCAATCCATTTAAAGTATTTGCCTCGCGCGAAAAAGCATATGCATCTTTCATTTGCCCTAAAATTTGCGGCTCACCCAATACTAACGAATTAAGTCCGCTCGCAACGCGATTGATATGCACAATCGCATCGCGTCCCGAATGCGTATAAATATATGGGGTAAGTGTCTGATGGGGTAAGGCAAAAAAATCATGCAGCCAGTGCATAATTTTATCATTATCTTGCTCACGATGACTGCAATAGAGCTCGGTTCGATTGCAGGTTGATAAAATTGCACAGCCCTGCGCTAAGCCTTTTTCACGCAATTGTTTTAGTGCCTGAACTAACTTATCTGGCGCAAAAGCAACCTGCTCACGGATGTGAACAGGGGCTGTTTGATAGTTAATGCCCAAAGCGATTAAATTTTGATGTTGCACTGCATTGGACATATTTTATTATTTTTTCTTGTTTGTTAATGACAAAATGAAGTATGTTTACACGTTCTAACGTACGATTAGAATGTAATTGTCTAAAAATAAAGCGGGTTTTGCAAGAATTATGGCTAAAACAGGGATAATAAAACTGCCAATGCAGTTTGGTATACTGATATTATCGACAAGTTGGTTGATGGGTTGTGCCCTGTCTGACACATTAACGCACGCTGATTTACCCAAAGAAGCCATATCAAACGAAACGTCTACTACCCCAAAAAAGGTGTCAACATCACCCAAGTTTATGCTATCGGCAGACCAAGTATATCGTGTTTTGGCAGCTGAATCGTTAGCATCCAAAGGTGAGGTAGGGGCAGCAGCAAACATTTATTTAGATTTAGTTGAACGTTATGGTGATGCCTCGATGGCGCAACGCGCATATGAATTAGCCAGTCAGTCTGGTAGTAAAGCGTTACTTGAATTAGCCAGCCAATTAAATACTACTCATAATCCCAACTTTATCGAATCTTGGCAAGTTCAGGTGGTACTACAGTTACGTGCTAAAAATGTGTCTGCAGCGCTAAGTTCGTGGGAGTCTTTTTATCAGCATAGTCAAGATAAAGGGGTAAGCGATAAAGAAATTTTTTTATCGACTGCTACCCTAGCCCAAGAAGAAACTGATATTGAAACCCTTTTATCGTTTAGTAAGCAATTAGTCGTAACACATCCTAGTGCTTACTCCGAATTTACACACATTATGTTTATCGCCGCAACGGGTGATTTATCAGCTGCCTTTGAGCAGTTAGAGCGGGCTAATCAACGTTATCCTGAACAAGCAGAATTGGCGCAGCTCACTGCTTCATTAGCAATAAAATTGGCAGATGGGCGTGGGGTAAACTGGTTGCGTGCTTACTGGCAAGCACATCCACAAGATATTTTAGTCGGTGAGCAGTTAGGACGTATTTATGTTGCTATCGCTCAGCTGACTGAAGCACAAACTCAATTTCTTGCTGTATTGCAAGCACATCCTAATACAGCATCAATACAAATATCTTTAGCGTTAGTCGATTTAGAGTTGAAGCAGCCAGAAGAGGCAGAGCAATTGTTGACACCATTAATACGGGATAAACGCTATGCAGATATGGCACGTTATTATCTTGCGCAAGCACTGTATTTTCAGGATAAAGTAGCAGATGCGATGCTGTTGTGGTCGCAAGTATTAAAAGGTGAGTATCGTTTAGATGCAGTGATTTGGCGTGCACAAGTATTCTCCAAGCAAGGCAAGTTAGATGAAGCAACCATGTTATTAGAAAGCTTTAAAGCAGTCGATGAGGGTGAGCAAAATCGATTATTACGTGCACGAGTACGATTAAGTTTGCTTAAAAAGCAACCTAAAGAAGCATTGATTTTATTAAATAATGCTATTTTTATACAGCCTAATGAAGGTGAGCTCTGGCAAGAACGAGCTAATATCAAGCTTGAATTAAACGATGGTGAAGGGTTTGAGCAGGATATGCATCAAGCACTTATTTTATCGCCAGATGATGCTGATATGCTCAATGCTTTGGGTTATTATTTTGTAGAACAGAAAAAAAAACTGGTCGAAGCACGCCAATTAATTGAAAAAGCAAATAATTTATTGCCTAATAAACATTATATTAACGACAGCTTAGGCTGGTTATTTTATCAGGAGGGCAATTTAGTACAGGCAGAATCATTGCTTTCTAAAGCCTATTATATAAAAAATGATGCTGAAATTTTGCATCATTGGTTGGTTGTTTTATTAGCCCAAGGTAATAAAGCGCAAGCACAAGCATTAGTTTCTCGCGAAGCAAAACAGTTTTCGGATGATGAAGCATTAACTAAGTTCTTGCGTCAAATGTCATTAGTTCCTTGACCAAGGTATAATAACCTATTATAATGGCGCGTTCATATTGAATTTTTTTGATTTCCAGGAGTTTGGAAACATGTACGCCGTAATTAAAACTGGTGGCAAGCAGTACCGTGTAAGCGAAGGCGAGTACTTGCGCGTAGAAACACTAAATGCTGAAGCTGGTAGTGAAGTTGTTTTTGATCAAGTTATGTTGGTCGGTTCTGGTGACAGCGTTAAGGTGGGTACACCTTTAGTTGCTGGTGCTGTGGTTAAAGGTCTTGTTGAAGAGCATGGTCGTGGTGATAAGATTATTATTATCAAGTTCCGTCGCCGTAAGCATTACCGTAAAAAGCAAGGTCACCGTCAGAACTACACTCAGATCAGAATCACAAGCATTACTGCTTAATCGAAACAGGAGCGAGTAACTCATGGCACATAAGAAAGCAGCGGGCTCCTCCCGCAACGGTCGCGACTCAGAGAGTAAGCGACTAGGTGTTAAAATGTACGGCGGCGAAGCAGCCATTGCTGGTAACATTTTAGTTCGTCAACGTGGTACTAAGTTCCATGCTGGTGAAAACGTTGGTCTTGGTGTTGACCACACTTTGTATGCGAAAGCAGACGGTGCGGTTACTTTTGCACGCAAAGGTCCAAACAAACGTATGTTTGTATCGGTTATTGCAGCTGCCTAATCAGCTTGTTTTGCATAACTGCTTAAAAACGCCTCGCACATAGTACGGGGCGTTTTTGTTTATTGCGGTTTGTTACGCTTTTGTTAGTATAGTTGTTAGGTTATGGAATTTAATCAAGTTGTTATGACACGTCGCAGTGTCTTTAAGTTTGAGTCACAAGCAGTATTGCTAGCAGATGTTTTGCCCTTATTAACAGCAGCAATAATGGCACCTAATCATGGTCTCACACAGCCTTGGCAGTTTTTATGGGTAGGTGAACAAACGCGATCACATTTAGCACAATACTATGGTCATGCGCGTGCATTAAAAAAATGTGCTGCTGACACTGCTGACTTTGCAGAGCATAAATTGCGTGCAATCGCACGATTTATGGCTATTCCTGCAATCGTGATAGTAGTCTGTCGAGTAGATGCAAATCCTATTGTCGCGCAAGAGGATTATGCTGCTACCTGTTGTGCGATACAAAACTTACTATTGGCAGCAACAGACAACGGATTAGGAGCACAGTGGAGTACACATCCGATGATTCGCGATAAATTAGTATTAGCATTGTTAGGGCTAGATGAAACGCAAACTCAGATCGTATCGATGCTCTATTTAGGCTATCCTGCTGTGATACCTGCCTCCCCTCCTCGTAAGACAGTAGATAGTGTTTTAACAGTATTGCCTTAATCTTATCTATTTTTTCGTCTGCATCGATTGTTAAATTTCATAAATCGATGCATGATATCGGTGCTATAATAATCGGTTAACTAGGCTAAAATGCCTTTCAATGGTCACAAAGGGATAAGCTATGAAATTCGTAGATGAAGTAAACATCGAAGTGAGAGCGGGCAAAGGCGGCAATGGCGTTGCCAGTTTTCGTCGCGAAAAATACATTCCCTTTGGTGGTCCCAATGGTGGTGATGGTGGTGATGGCGGTGATGTGTATCTTGAAGGACATGACAGCCTAAACACCTTAGTTGATTTTCGTTTTACGCGTTTATTCGAAGCGATCAATGGTGGCAAAGGTGAGCCAAACAATTGTACAGGACGACGTGGCGCGGATCGTATTTTGCAAGTTCCTATCGGCACGATTGCTTGGGATGCAGATACTGAAGAATGTATTGGTGAAATTTTACATGCGGGCGAGCGTTTATTAGTTGCGCGTGGTGGGTTACACGGTATTGGTAACTTACACTTTAAAAGCAGCACTAACCGTGCACCACGTCAATGCACCCCTGGAAAGCCAGGTGAAATGCGTAACCTAACTTTAGAACTGAAGATTTTAGCGGATGTTGGTTTGCTCGGTTTACCTAATGCAGGTAAGTCAAGCTTGATTCGTGCTGTATCCGCAGCGCGTCCTAAGGTAGCAGACTACCCTTTCACCACGCTTTATCCGAATTTGGGTGTGGTTAAGGTTGCTGATCATAAAAGCTTTTGTATTGCCGATATTCCGGGTTTGATCGAAGGTGCAGCAGAAGGTGCTGGCTTGGGTGTCCAATTCTTGCGCCATTTATCGCGTACAGGCTTGTTATTACATATCGTAGATATGTTTCCACCTGATGATGAAGGTGAGGAACCAGCACATCATGTACGAGTGGTCGAAACTGAGCTTGAAAAATACTCGGAAGAGTTGATTGATAAGCCTCGTTGGTTAGTCATGAATAAGCTTGATTTAGCCTTAGAAGAAGATGCACAAGCTGCATGTGATCAACTCATTGCAGACTTAGAATGGACAGAACCTACTTTTCGTATTTCGACGGTGACAGGGGCTGGATTGCCAGAACTCACTTGGGCGATCATGCACTACTTGGATGAGAAGCGCGAAGCGTTGGCACAAGCGCAAGCAGCACTTATGCCAACGCTTGCGCCTGTTGTCTTCGAGGGAATGGAGGACTAAATTGTGCTGCGCTCGGAATTAAAATCGAGCCGCCGTTGGGTGGTAAAAATTGGCTCTGCTTTGCTTACGAATGATGGACAAGGGCTAAATCGTGAAGCAATGGCTGGTTGGGTGAAGCAGATGGTTGCTTTGCGTCAAGCTGGTATCGAAATTGTACTCGTGTCATCAGGTGCGGTAGCTGAAGGGATTAAACGCTTAGGGTGGACAACGCGCCCCAAAGAATTGCCAGCCTTGCAAGCAGCGGCAGCCGTTGGACAAATGGGGTTAGCACAAGCGTGGGAAAGTCTATTTGCTAATGATGGTATGATGACAGCGCAGGTATTATTAACACACGAAGACTTATCGAATCGTCACCGCTATTTGAATGCGCGTAGCACGCTGAACTTTTTATTAGCGCACGGTGTGATTCCTGTTATTAACGAAAATGATACGGTTGCGACTGACGAAATTCGCTTGGGAGATAATGATACCTTGGGGGCTTTGGTTGCCAACTTGGTCGGTGCTGAGGTGTTGGCAATTTTGACCGACCAGCAAGGCTTATATACTGCTGACCCCCGTAGTAATCCTGATGCGAAGCTTTTACATCAGGTTAAAGTTTCCGACCCTGCTATTGTCGAGATGGCAAGTCCCAATGGCGGTGCTTTGGGGCGTGGTGGCATGGCCACCAAGGTGCGTGCAGCACAACGGGCAGCGCGCTCTGGTTCATTGACGCTGATTGCGGCAGGGCGTGAACCAGATGTATTGACACGCTTACGTGCTGGCGAACTATTGGGTACGTTGTTTGAACCCGATGTTGAGCCGATGTCGGCACGTAAGCAGTGGTTGGGTAGTCAGTTGCAGTCACGTGGTACACTGACCTTGGATGCTGGTGCAGTGCGTGCCTTGCGTGAGCAGGGTAAGAGTCTATTACCTGTTGGTGTGATTGCTGTTGAAGGTAATTTTGAGCGTGGTGATGTGGTCGTGTGTGTCGATATGGATGGGCAGGAACTGGCGCGTGGCTTAGTCAACTATGCTGCCGATGAGACAGCTAAGTTACAAGGTCAACCAACGAGCGCCATTGAATCCTTGTTGGGCTATTCGGAAGAGGATTGCTTAATTCATCGAGATAATTTGGTTCTGAGTGAATAATAAAAAGGATTAACGAGATGCAACTACCTGAACATCATTTCGTTCATCGTACGGGTTGGTTACGTGCTGCTGTATTGGGTGCTAACGATGGCTTGATTTCGACTGCCAGTTTGATTGTCGGGGTTGCGGCTGCAGGCACAGGACATCATGAGTTGCTGATTGCAGGTACGGCTGGTCTAATGGCTGGCGCTATGTCGATGGCTGCTGGTGAATATGTATCAGTCAGCTCGCAAGCTGATACCGAAAAAGCTGATATCGAACGCGAAGCGCATGAGCTGCGCGTTAATCCCGAAGAAGAATTAAAAGAATTAACTCAGATTTATGTCGAACGTGGCTTAACGCCTGAATTGGCGTTGCAAGTGGCGCAACAACTTACTGAGCATGATGCCCTTGCAGCACATGTTCGTGATGAAATTGGGATTAGTGATACACTTAATGCCAAACCTGTTGAGGCAGCCGTAACTTCGGCAGTGACTTTTACCGTCGGTGCTGCTCTGCCTTTGGCTGTGGTGTGGTTTGCGCCATTAACACAAGTTTCTGATTGGGTTGGGGCTAGTACGCTCGCCTTTTTAGCGGTATTGGGTGCTGTTGGTGCGCATGCTGGCGGTTCTTTGCGCTGGTTGGGTGCTGCACGCGTGACCTTTTGGGGCGTTGCTGCGATGGCAGCAACGACTGCTGTTGGTACATTGTTTGGTCATTCCTTGATGTAACTGATTGTCTTTTTTATGGTGTCTGCCTTTCAGTGTGCTATGGGTTTGTCTTAATCTTAAGGTGGGTGATAACCAGCGTCATCAATAATAAACCTGTTCCAACGTGTAACCATAATGCAAGGGTGTGCTGCGCTTCTGTGCTATATAAAAGCATGAGTGCCCCTATGATAAGCACGACTAAAACAAGCCAGAGCAATAGTCCTGTTAACTTTTTTGCTTGTGTTGCTTTTTGCCAGTGCATCTTGCTGTGCCAATAGACGCTACCAAATAACATCAATAGTCCAAAGCCGATCAGGGTATGACTGATGCGTGCTGGTGTGGTAATGCTTGTGGCAAGTAGTGGAATATCCCACCAGTTAATATCACCGAGCCAAGTTAATACGCCAGTTATAAGTAGTAGCCAAGGCAAGCTATGTAATGCGCTAGTTCGTCTTCTAGAAAGCATGGTTGTGGACTCAGTTCTTTGCTAAAATTGGTGCGATAGCAATGTCATAGCTAACCAATAATCGTCTAATACCATTACTGATATTGACGCAAGATAGCGTTGCACCAGAAATATTGTCGATGTCTTTGCCAACTTTAAGTGTGTCATGTCGGGTTTTGCTAATAAATTGGTTGCGCCATTCGTCACGTTCGACTTGCTGACCATAGCTTTCACGGTAATCCAAAATAAAAGGTGCCGTTGCCTTAGCTTCACTGGTAATACCGACGGCATAAGTAATAAACTCGTGTTTACCAATGACCTTATCAGTAATTATTACACCCAAGAGTTTACCTGTCTTATCGATAGCTTGCCAGAGTGGTATTTCATTAAAACGTACTCGCAAATCACTGGCTTCACTAATCGTGCCTTTCTGCTCATCACTTAGATTAATGGGAAGAGCGATAAATTGTGTCGCACTGGGAAAAATGAGAGCTTGGGCTTGTTCGATACTCATGCGGTTATTTTCTTCGGCTTGGGCAGGGGTTATCTGCCAAGTCATGAGTATGATGCCCAACAAAATTGGTGTTAGGCGTAGGGTAATCTCTGACCAAAGCGTCATAACAGACTCCGATTAAAAGTTGTAGCCAATTTTGAGACGGGTTTCGTGCATTTCGTGATCGATGAGATGTAAGCTGCGATTTTGTGCGCCATCAGTAGGTAAGCCTGCAACTTGATTAAAGACAGTTAGTGTTGCCCACCATTGCTTATCACCGTAGTGAATAGTTGGTCCAACAAAAACATCCCAGTGATCAAGAGTTGGTCCTGTTTCAGCTTGCCCTTTAGCTTTGAGCCAAACTGTCTCTTGATCTGCTTGTGTTTCTAATCCTGCATACCAACCATCAGCAAAACGATAAGATAATCCCGTTGTAACTTTAGGTGAAAATGCTGTTTCTACACTACCATCAGCTTTGTTGCGGCTGGTTTCGTATTCAGCGGTAATATTGCCTGCCCAGACAATCTGACCATCCCACCAATATTTTTGCAAAATTAGTTTTGCTTCTAACTCATATGCTTCAACAGCTTCACCAGTTAATTTATCAACCCAGTAATGCCCCGGTTCGATATACAGCGATAAGCCTAAATCATCTTTCGCTGCCGATAAAAACTGACGCTTAAAGGATACTTGTACCCCACTAGCTTGAAAACCGTTTGAATCGTAGTCTGTTTTGCCATCGGTTCGCACAGCTGCACCATTGTCAGTAAAGTTGGTGTAGCTATGACGATAAGCATTTAAGTAGCCAGACATTTGCCAAACATCCGTTAGACCATACTCAAGTTCTAGACGCATACGATCAGAAACATATCGTCCAGTATCTTTACCTTCGTGATGTGTCATCCAGAGGTAAGCTTCTTTTGCTCCTTTTGGCAGTACGTCAGCCTCCGTAATATAACCAAACAAGTTTTCACCTGCAAAAGAGGATAGAGGAGACAGAGCGAGTAATACTGCTAATAGTTTGGAAGCCTGTTGTTTCATAATGAACACCGTGATTGAATGATAATTGTTATCATTATTATACAATCACGGCGCACTCGTCAATAAAAATAATTACTAAATGATATTTATTGTTGTTTGAAAGTCTTTTAACCTCGCCAAAATGCACGCGTAAACAATACCAGCAAGGTAAAGAGTTCCAAACGACCTAACAGCATTGCAAAAGTACCAATCCATGTTGCTGTATCAGATAAAACAGCGAAACCACCTGTCACGCTGCCACCTAAACCAACACCCATGTTGTTAAGTGTGCCAGCAGTCGTAGCAAAGGCACTAAAAAAATCTAATCCTGTTGCCATAAATGCTAATGTAATAATGACTGTCATAAATATATACAATACAAAAAATGCCCAGACGGCACCAATAATTTTATCTGAAACAGTACGAGCACCAAGTTTAATGGGAACAATCGCATTTGGATGAATAAGACTGTAGAGTTCACGCATGCCTTGTTTCCATAACAGTAAAATACGCACAACCTTGATACCACCAGCTGTTGATCCAGCTGAACCACCAATAAAACTAAGGACGATTAACAGTATGGGAATAAATAATGGCCATATAGATAAATCAGTAGTTGTTAAACCTGTGGTCGTCATAACACTAATCATATTAAAAAAAGCAGCAATAATTGCTTCACCTAAAGTAGGGTAGACATCAAGTTGCCACAAGGTAAAACTGATAATAAAGGTAGAAAAGAGAACAATCAGTAAATAAAAGCGTACTTCTGGACTGCGCCAGTAGTGTGAAACTTCAAAATTACGCCAAGCTGTAAAGTGTAAGGTAAAATTAATACCACTAATCAAAATAAAGAAGCCACCAACAATAAGCATATAAGGTGTATTGTAATAGGCCATGCTTGAATCGTGTGGTGCAAAACCACCGAGTGACATAACTGAAAAAGCATAACCAATAGCATCAAATAGGTTCATACCTCCTAACCAAAAAGCAGAGCCACAAGCGATTGTTAGCCACACATATACCATCCACAATCCACGTGCAGTTTCAGCAATACGTGGTGCAATTTTTTCATTTTTAGATGGACCAGAAGCTTCTGTTTTGTAAAGTTGCATTCCCCCAACACCAAGCATTGGTAAAATGGCAACGGCTAAGATAACGATACCCAGACCACCAATCCAATTCAGTTGTTGGCGATAATATAAAATACCATGAGGTAAAATATCTAATCCTGTAATAACAGAACCGCCCGCTGAAGTTAATCCGCTCGTTGCTTCAAAAACAGCATCAGTGAATGATAAATCAAGCTCTGGGGTGAGTTGAAAAGGGGTACTCGCAACCAAGCCGAGTACAACCCAAAACATACTTGAAATAAAGAAACCATCACGAACACGCATTTCACTACGATTTCTACGTGCTGGATACCAAAGCATAAACCCAACAGCAAGGTTAAGAATCAGCGGATAGAAAAAATCTAACCAATGATTTTCATGATAGATAAAATCGACTAGAATGGGAGGAACGAGTGTAAGACTGAATACCATCAGCATAAATCCTAAAACCCGTTGAATAACGCGAATATCCATGATGTATAATACTCTAATCTGTTATTTTTGTTTCTTCGGCGCAACGAGTTTTTCAACGGCAAGCACCTGTTCTCGATCGCTGACAAATAGCACAATATGATCGCCTTGAGCAATAACTGTGTCATGATGTGCCATCAGTAAGTCGCCATTTTCTCGCACTAATGCACCCACAATCGTAGAAGGTGGCCAAGGAATATCTTCAATTTTTAGACCAATAATTTGTGAGGTATTTTCGGTACCTAGTGCTACGACTTCAATCGCTTCAGCCGCACCACGACGCAGGGTATGTACCACTGCAGTACTGCCACGGCGTACTTTAGCAAGTAAACTGGATATCGTAATTTGATCAGCAGAAATAGCAATATCAATTTTGTCATCTTGAATGAGATTAACATAGTCGTTATTGTTAACAAGCGTTATGACTTTGCGAGCACCCAATTGTTTGGCAAACATAGAGGATAAAATATTAGCTTCGTCATAATTAGTGACACCAATAAATAAATCAATTTCATCAATATTTTCTTCAAGCAGTAAATCTCTATCCATGGTATCACCATGCAACACAATCGCACTGCTGAGCTCTTCGGCAATTTCACGACATCTTGCTAAATTCTGCTCTAGTATTTTGACTTGAAAATCGTTTTCAAGTGCTTTTGCTAGGCGTAAACCAATATTACCACCGCCTGCAATAAATATTTTTTTATAAGGCGCGTCGAGTCGATTCAGTTTGCGCATAATACTGGTAATTGCATCGGTTTGTGCTAAAAAGAAAACCTCATCACCATCGATAAAGGTAGTTCCGCCATCGGGAGCAATAGCGGCATTGTTGCGGTAAATTGCGACAATACGAATTTCTTGGTTTTGTGATAATTTAGCAGTAATGTCACGAATACTTTGACCAATCATCGGTCCTTGCGTACGTACTTTTAATGCCACTAAACGCAATTTTCCATCGCTAAAATCAAGTACTTGTAATGAACCTGGATAACGAATAAGTTGTTCAATGTAATACATTACTAAGGTTTCTGGGCTAATTAGAGAATTAATTGCCATAGCATCAGTGGATAAATTAGAATCGAATAATTCAGGGTGAGTTATATATTCACTACGACGAATACGGGCTATTTTTTCGGGTATTTTAAATAAAATTTTGGCAATTTGACAGGCTAAAATATTAACCTCATCATTGGGTGTTACAGCAATAAGCATATCCGCATCTTCAGCCCCCGCCTCTTCCAAAACCGAAGGATAAGCAGCATGCCCTTTCACCGTTCGCACGTCAATATGATCTTGTAGTTTTTGCAAATGAGTATCATCTGTATCGACAATGGTAATATTATTATTTTCTTTTGCTAAAAACTGAGCCAGTGCTGACCCTACTTGTCCAGCTCCCAAAATGATGATATTCATACTATTGCTCCCCTATGTAGATCGATATTAAGACTTTTAAGCTTACGATAAAGGTGGGTTCGTTCTAAACCTGCCATATGTGCAGTATCAGTAACCGAACCTTGTGTATGAATTAAAAGTTGAATTAAATAAGTACGCTCAAAAGCCTCTCGAGCCTCTTTTAATGGCAAGTGCAAATTAAGTGGACAAGAACCATTGCCATCACTATGACTATGCGGTGGTGTCAATGCTTGCTGTGTTTCAGTCTCACTAATAGATTCGTTTCCACCTAACAACAGTAAACGATGCACTAAATTTTTGAGCTCACGAACATTACCTGGCCAATTATATTGGCGCAGCACATTTTGCGCAGCAATTCCAAACCGTCGATATTTAAGCGCGTGTTGGCGTACAAAATGGTCAATATAGTGTTCGAGTAGTTCTGGAATGTCTTCACGACGCTCGCGCAAAGGTGGCATCGTTAAATTGAGTACCGATAGTCGGTAATAAAGGTCATCACGAAAACGATGTTGAGCAACAAGTGGCGCGATAGGGGTGAGTGTTAATGCAATAATACGTGCATTTAGGGTGAGCTTTTTACCATCCAAACGTTTAGGTGCACCCGTTTGTAACCAATTATCAAGCCATTCTTGACTTGCTGAGCTGAGCGTATCCACATCTTCGATAACAATGCTCCCCCCATTGGCTTGTGCTAGTTTGCCGTCACTATCAGCACCCACCCATTCGGCAAATGTAATAGGGTCGTTAAGCTGAGCAGCTGTCACAATAGCAAAAGGCTTACCACGCTCTGGGCTAGCACGGTGTAAGGCATATGCCGCTAGTTTTTTACCGCTACCCGCCTCTCCTTCGATAAGCACAGGTGCATCGACAGGTGCAAGCTTTTGAATCTGTTCACGCAATGCTTTAATGGCAATAGAGCGTCCTAAAGGACCTTCTTGTGTGGGCATATCTGCATGAGTGAGTGTGCGAGCAAGATCACGCTCAGCGAGTGCATGATCAACAGTAGCCAGTAGTCGCGCTAAAGACAACGGTTTTTCTAAAAAATCGGCTGCACCTAACTTAGTTGCTTCCACAGCTGTTTCGATAGTCGCATGTCCTGACATCATGACCATGGTTGGTGCTTGTGGCAAAGTCAGAAACTCTTTGAGCAGACTAATGCCATCAATATCAGGCAACCAGACATCCAGTAAAAGCAAGTCATATCGACTACGTTGGGCAAGATCACGCCCTTGATTGCCTGTGTTAGCTGTATCGACTCGATATCCTTCATCTTCCAAAATTTCTTGAATAAGGGTTGTGATATCTGGTTCATCATCAATAACGAGAATATGCGCTTTACTCATGCTCACCCTTGTGTTTTTAACGGAAACAAGATGCTGATTTTAGCACCTTGTGACTCATTATTACTAACGTTAATGCTAGCGTGATGTTCATCTAATATTCGCTTAACAATTGCCATACCCAAACCAGTTCCTTTAGGCTTGTTCGTGGCATATGGCTCAAATACCCATAGGCGTAAATCTTCAGGAATGCCAGGACCATTATCACTAAAAATAAGCTGTAAATTTTGACTATCACAACGTGTACAAATTTTCAGTTGAGGTTCTGCTTGTTGTTCTGTCGCTTCGAGTGCATTTTTAATAATATTATGAAACATTTGGCGTAAGCGCCCTGTATCGGCAATGATAGGTGGACAATGACTGTCTAAGTCAGTATAAATATTAAGTCGTTGCTTCTCTGTAATAGGATACATAATGATAAGGTCATAAATTAAACTATTAATGTCAGTTTGCTGCATAACGACTTTTGGACTTTTTGCAAAGTCGGCAAAATCTTGTACTAATCGCTTCATTGAATCAACTTGTTGAATAATGGTGTGCGTAGCACGATCCAAAATACGGCTATCCTCTTCATTTAAGTGTCCGAGTAATCGATGACGCATTCTATCTGCTGCAAGTTGAATAGGGGTCAGTGGGTTTTTAATTTCGTGTGCGAGCCGTCGTGCAATATCTTGCCATGCCGCATAACGTTGAGCTTGCACAATCGCCGTAATATCATCAAATACCACTAATAATCCACCTGAAGTATGTAGCAAATCAGGAAGTCGATTAATGCGTAACATTAAAATATGACGGCTATCGGCATCATCAAGTGAAATTTGACTTTCCCATGGACTCTGGCTAGAGGGGACTAACTCTTTTGATGCTTGCTCCATCGCGCGAATAAATGGCGCAATAGGGCTATGTTTTTCGACAAGTTGTTGCAAATCATGACCGATATAGTCATCAAGCGTTGTTCCTAATAGTCGTGAGGCCGCATTATTGGCAGTGCGTAATCGTCCGATATGATCGCAAGTGAGTACACCTGCTGTAATTTGATTAAGCAAAATTTGTAGATAGCGTTTTTGTCCTTCAGCGGTTAATTGACTGCGTCGCAACTCATCACGTGACTTTTGGATTTGCTCTGCCATGTCATTGAAGGCATACATTAAGTCCCCAATTTCATCACGCTGATCAGGATTAAGCCGTTGACTATAATCACCATCAGCAATATTTTGAGCGCCTTTTGTTAGCTCGCTGACGGGTCGAATAAAGTTTTTTGCTGCCTGAATGCCCGCTAAAACGGCACCGAGTAAGGTAAGTAATACCACTAAAGCAAGGTTAATCGTAACAGAGGTTTTTAATGGTTCTCGTAAAAAAGCTAAGGTTTGATATTGTGTATTTGCTTTAGCAACGCGATCTGTTTGCTGACGTAGCTCATCGGGCAGATGAAATTGTGCTTGTAATAACGATTGAATACGATTGTTGTTATCTCGTACTGGTAAGACGATACGAATAAAACTAGCAACACTATTGTCGGTCAGTGGTTCTGCATCTAAGGCTGCAAACGGCGTACCTTGACGTACTTGTTGCAAAATTGCTTCTGGAAGTGGCTGAGGTAGTAATTCACTACCGTTAATCATATCAACACTTGCTGTTGCAATTACCTGTCCTGCACTAGAAAACAAAGTAATATCAACATTGCGATCTCCTAAGTCTTTACTTAGTGTGGTTAGGGTTAGAGTTGGCATGCCAATAAGTGATTCTTGGTGCAATTGAATGAGTGTATCGAGTCGATTAAGACTATCGCGTGTCTTAAGGTCAAGCAGGCTACGGCTAAGTGTTAATGCATCTTGTAATACCTGCTCTGTTTGTGTATCGAACCAATTTTCAACACTTTGATGAATAACATGGCGTGCAAAAAAAAAGGCGACTAGCATGGGAATGCCAATTAATAAAGCAAGTGCAGATACCATGCGTAATTGTAAACGAGAGCCTAATTTTTTCTGACGAATATCGCGCCACAACTGCCATAGATTAATCCCCAGCCAAATAAGCAAAATACTGGCACCAAATAAATTAATAAGCAATAACGTGCCATATGTATTTGTAAAATCTTGTGCAGTTTGTAAACTTTGACTGAGTAAAACTAATGAAAAGGTAAGCAGTATTGCAATCGCTAACACAAAGCGATAGGGTTTTAATCGTCCACGTAAACTGGTCATTGAATAATAACTTGTTGTGTATCGGGTCGTATGCCACGCCATACATAAAAAGCTTCGGCGGCTTGTTCGATTAACATTCCTAGCCCATCGGCAGTCTGTTGTGCACCAAAGGCTTGTGCCGCTTGCATAAAGACAGTAGGTGCTTTGCTGTACATCATATCGTAAGCAAGGCAGTGTGTGTCGCTAAACCAGCCCGCTTTTAGGGGTGGTAAATCACCAGCAAGGCTGGCAGCAGTGGCATTAATAACAATATCGTAGGGCTGATTGGGTACAACATCGTAACCACAGCCATTGATCCGTAAGTGTTGTGAACGTGTTGCAAGATCAATGGCTTTTTGTGCTGTGCGATTGGCAATCGTGAGCTGATCGATTTTAGCATCAAGCAGTGGTTTAACCACGCCACTTGCTGCTCCTCCTGCCCCTAACATCAATACACGCTTACCCGATAACGTACCAACTAAGCGAACTAAGTCGGCAACTAAGCCTGAACCATCGGTATTATCCCCTATCCAGCCCGTTTCTGTTCGAATAAGCGTATTAACTGCACCAGCCAATTGAGCCCGTTCACTCACACTTTCGCAAATACCAAATGCCTCGAATTTAAAGGGTACAGTGACATTCATTCCCTTAAAGCCTTGTGCATGTAAGTCGCCAAGCCCAGACACAAAGCCATCAAGTGGTAAGCAAATCGCGCTGTAGTCCATATCTTGTCTTGTTTGTTCTGCAAACTGACGATGAATTAGGGGTGATTTGCTGTGGCTAATGGGATTACCTAAAACCGCATAGTGATCGGTCATGCTTTTTCATCCGCTAACCATTGAGCAACGGTTTTAGCATAATAAGTCAAAATACCATCGGCACCTGCGCGTTTGCAAGACAATAGCGTTTCGAGTACGACCGCTTGTTCATTAATCCAGCCATTCGCTGCTGCTGCCTTAATCATGGCATATTCGCCCGATACGTGATAAACAAAGGTAGGTGCTTGGCATTCTGTTTTGACACGACGAACGATGTCTAAATAGGGAATACCAGGTTTGACCATGACCATGTCTGCGCCCTCGCTGATATCGATAGCAACCTCCATAATCGCTTCGTTACTATTGGCAGGATCCATCTGATAGGTTTTTTTGTCGGCTTTGCCAAGATTAGCCGCGCTGCCCACCGCATCACGAAAAGGACCATAAAATGCCGAGGCATATTTAGCAGAATACGCCATAATGCGCGTATGAATAAAGTTAGCTTCTTCTAAAGCAAAACGAATTTCAGCAATACGACCGTCCATCATATCCGAGGGTGCAACCACGTCCGCACCTGCACGGGCATGACACAGGGCTTGCTGTACCAATACCGCGCTGGTTTCATCATTTAATACATAGCCGCTTTCATCAATTAATCCATCTTGACCATGACTGGTATAAGGATCAAGGGCAATATCAGTCATGATACCCAGTTGTGGTACTGCGGCTTTAAGCGCACGAACAACACGAGGGACTAAGCCGTCGTCATTGTAGGCTTCACTCGCATCAAGTGACTTCTTATTTTGTTCGACAACAGGAAAAAGTGCCATCATTGGAATGCCTAAAGCGGCAGCTTGTTTTGCTTCTTCGATGAGTAAATCGAGCGTAAGACGCTCGACTCCCGGCATAGAAGCAACGGCTTCGCGCTGATTAGCACCTTCCATCACAAATACAGGCCAAATTAAATCGTTGCTGGTTAAGCTGTTTTCGCGCATTAAACGACGTGAAAAATCGTCTTTACGCATACGACGAGGACGAGTAAGGGGAAAGTTGCGCATAATCATGGTATTTTCTCGCTAAAGATGGCATAGTAGAAGTACATTATAAACCAAGGAATGATTATGCTCGACTATCTGTTTTTTGATGAGTCTTTAGCCCAACGTTTTGCAAGTTCAGTTCGCGAATTAGGTGGGTTGGCAAGCGTTGAAGCAACGGTAGATGGAGGCGTGCAAGTTCGTGTGCCACAAGCAAGCTTAACCGATGAAGCAATTGAGCAAGCTGGTGAAATTTATGATGAAATGTTTTTTATCGAGCAGGCGGAATTAGTTGAGGAAGGTGGTTCACACGCGGATGCTTGCGGTGTTCAACTACAATTATCGACAGGTGAGTTTACCAATGTTATGATGGTACCAGAGCAGATGAATCGTTTATTATCTGTCTTTAGTCCTAAAGAAGTGCAAGATTTATTCGCTAAAATTGCTGATGCTGTTGAAAATCCACAAGCAAATACGTGTACAGTTTGTCATGTTATGAGTGATAAATTTATGCAAAAAATGCATTCAGGACAAGATGATTAAGCTTGGATAAGCCATTTTTCGAGTATCGCTTGCAGCGCTAAAAAGTTAATAGGCTTAGTGATGTAATCATCGACTCCTAGTGAAAACACGCGTTGTTTGTCTTCATTCAGCGCGTTGGCAGACATGACAATAACAAGCTGGTGAAGATACTCGTCGCAATAGGCTTCTTCTTCACGAATTCTACTGATGGTAGTGTAGCCGTCCATAATTGGCATTTCAAGATCAAGTAAAACAAGGTCGTACTTCGTCTCTTTAAGTTTATCTAACGCTTCTTGACCATTGTTCGCAATATCGGGGGTAACGCCTAGTTTTTGTAGAAACTTGCTAGCAACCATCTGATTAACAATATTATCTTCTACTAATAAAATACGCTTACCTCCCAAGTCAGGTGCTACTTTGACCTGAGATGTTGACTGTTCTAACTGTATGGATGTGCTTATAAATTGTGGTGCATGTAATTGCGATTCGGCAGGCGGTAAAGGTACTTCAAACCAAAAACAAGACCCTTTACCAACTTCACTATGGATACCAATCTTACCGCCCAATACTTCAACAATTTCTTTACAAAGCATTAAGCCTAAACCAGTACCACCATATTTTCGAGTGATGGAGTCGTCTGCTTGTGCAAACGCTTTAAACAGTCGTCCTTGTGCCTGCTCATTCATACCGATACCTGTATCAATAATCTCGAAGCGAATATAATTATTTTGCATTGGCATCGCGTTCAATGTAACGCTACCAACATCGGTAAATTTAATTGCATTACCAATTAAATTAATAAATACCTGACGCAACCGAGTCGGATCACCCATAACATAATGTGGTAGCTTTGTGTCTAATTGAATATTAAAAGCAAGCCCTTTGTTTTGTATGCGCTCTTGGCTAATAGCCGCCATATCATTTAATAGCTGAGGTAGATCGACACTTAATATTTCGACTTCTAATTTACCCGCTTCAATTTTGGCAATATCCAATACCTGATTAATAAGTTCAAGTAGATGTTTACCAGCACGATTAATTTGTTGTACAGGTGTTTTTTGATGTTCGGGCAAATTATCCATTTCGAGCAATTGCGCAAAGCCTAAAATCGCATTAAGTGGGGTGCGTAGTTCATGACTCATACGAGAAACAAAGTCAGATTTTGCTCTACTAGCACTATCAGCTTCTTCTTTAGCGCGCAACATTTCTTGCCAAGTAAGCGTTAGTTGTCTATTGCTTTGGTTAATTTGTCTGGCAAAAAAGAAGCCAATAATAATAACGGACAAAATAACCATAACCATTAGGCCAAGTTTAGTTGCTTCATAGTGTGTTTTTTGTGCTTGTAAGTCGTTTTCCAGTTCAGTTAAACGTTGTTGTGTATCATAGCTTAAACGATTCGCATTTTCTTTGAGGCGAACAAAGAACGGTGGTATCTGTTTTACGTAATA
Source organism: Francisella tularensis subsp. holarctica (assembly GCA_945874205.1). Taxonomy (GTDB): domain Bacteria; phylum Pseudomonadota; class Gammaproteobacteria; order Thiomicrospirales; family Thiomicrospiraceae. Next base: position 69 of record CAMCGI010000014.1, on the reverse strand, counting down.
TTTAATTTGTTTTTCGTAGGCTGTAATGTCGCCACTATTTTGCTGACGTTGATGCTCTCTCGCTTCGAG
>CAMCGI010000013.1 GCA_945874205.1 Francisella tularensis subsp. holarctica | reverse complement strand
CACTAAGCATCAGTTTAGTTATAAAATCCCGTCTGTTCATAGTAGTAATCCTTATTGAATCTGGTTTAAATAGCCAATTAAGCTGGTGAGTTGTGCGCTGGTATAACCCTGAGCGTGTGCAGCCATAATGTTGTCGTTGGCTGTTTTGGTTGTATATTTATAAACGTCAGAAGCTTCTCCACCTGTAATACGCTCAAACCCACCAGTGCCATTTGTTGCATGGCATTGAAAGCAGTTTGATGCCAACAGTCTTCCTGTGCTCTGTGCTGGTTGATAGGTTGTTGTCGTAGTACCTGTCGTAGTACCTGTCGTAGTACCTGTCGTAGTGCTTAGTGTTTTACCTTCATGGTGTGTTTCTCTTTTATTTTGATTATTGCTGTTATTATCTGCCATGGCAGCATTATTAAGTAATAGTGTAAAAAAAAGACATAAGGTGAATCGTTTCATTTTTATTTCCCTTCTTTTTAGATCTAAGCGTTATAGTTGATTCAAATAGCCAATTAGGCTGGTGAGTTGTGTGCTGGTGTAGCCTTGAGCGTGTGCGGCCATAATGTTGGCGTTGGCTGTTTTGGTTGTATATTTATAAACGTCATAAGCTTCACCGCCTGTAATACGCTCAAACCCACCAGTGCCATTTGTTGCATGGCATTGAAAGCAGTTTGATGCTAGCAGTCTTCCTGTGATCTGTGCAGGTTGATAGGCAATCGTATTATTTGTTGCGTTTATTGTGTTTGTGTTTTCTGTTTGTTTGCTGGCTATTACAAGATCATTACCTGTTGTAAGAACCGTATTTTCTATCGCATTTGTTGTTTTGTTATTGCTCGTTTCTGAGTTACTGCTGCTGTTACAACCCGATAAAAAAATAGTTGTAATGATGAATGCGAGTAATTTTTCTTTCATGATAAAGTTCCCTTTCTTTTTAGATAACATTATGAGAGCATGTACTTTCAATTTTGATGCGTTTTTTTTATGTACGCTTTTATTATGGCTAGTATCCTTGTTTTTTGGATTATAGCTATCGGACAAAAGGGCAAAACTAGGTTTTTAGATGATTTTAAGACAAATAACGGATAATAAAATGAACACTTTTTATGATAGATTGCGCTATTGGTTTGTAGAAAATTGGTTAATTGCTTTTTTGTTTATTATTCAATTAACTGTAAGTTTGTGGGATATGCTCGACGATGTTCGTCAACATATTTCATCTGAGCATATCTCTAATGATGTGTTGTTTGCGCTTTTTTCACTGTTAGGATTGTTGATTTTAACATGGAAATTACATGTTAAAGATAAGGTATTATCACAATTAAATGATGAAATTTATGATGTGAAAACTACGCTAGGGCAACAACAGGTACAAGCTGCAAAATTAATGGGCGAGTTATCCAGCATAATTCATCATCAGTTTGATATATGGAAACTATCTGAGGCTGAGAAAGAGGTCGCTTTGCTACTATTAAAAGGTTTATCACTCGAAGAGATTGCACAGTTGCGTGGGCGATCAGAAAAAACAGCACGACAACAAGCATCTAGTATTTATAACAAAGCGGGTGGGTTGTCAGGTCGACACGCTTTGTCTGCTTATTTTTTCGAAGATTTATTAGGAAAATAATAAAAAATGATATCACATGTTGGTATTCGTAGTAATGCATGGTGGCGCATTGCGTTAGTAAGTTTAACTATGTCTGTTTTATTGGGATTGGCACAGTATTTTTATCATATGGAGCTACTTGACGATCAAATTGTTGCACGCGCTGCAAATGAATCACCTCAAGCGTTAAGATCATTGCAGCTGTTGATTGCTGACAATAAATCTGCAGCAGATACGCAGCGTTTGCGTGCTTTGCTTAAAGATTTACAGCATCATTTTTCGATTGTTGAGCTTTATGATTTAGATAAAAAGAAATGGCTTGATGAGGTTTCTGATGGGTCAGAGTGGGTAGAAGATGGCTTAAAGAACTTATCTGCGCATGGTTTTGGGTTGGGTGATACTATTCTTTATCGTCGTTTGTTGTTATCTGATACATGGTTTTGGCAGGTTGTTTTACCGCTTAAAAATAAAGAGGGTAATATCGAAGGTTATTTTGAAGGGGTTTATCACTTAAATAAAGAAGAAGAGGCATCGTTATATCATGCTGTTGTTTTTTCTGTTGCGATGGTGGTATTGGCAACTTTGGCAACAGGATTAGCGATGTATCCTTTATTAATTCGTTTGACACGAGGTCTTGAGCAACAATCACAAGCGGTATTGATGGGTAACGTTGAATTAATGGAAGTATTAGGCGAGGCAATAGCACGTCGTGATTCTGATACTAATATTCATAATTATCGTGTTACTTTGTATGCGATTCGCTTGGCAGAGAAATTAAATTATGAGCGCAATAAAATGCCTGCGTTAGTTGCGGGTTCTTTTTTACATGATGTGGGTAAAATTGGTATTTCAGATGCTATTTTACTTAAACCAGGCAAATTAACAGATGATGAGTTCTTAATTATGAAAACTCACGTTAGTATTGGTGCACAAATTTTAGCGCGTGCCAGTTGGCTTGCAAGTGCAAGAGATATTCCGCAGTATCATCACGAGAAATATGATGGTAGTGGTTATTTATCAGGCTTAATTGGAGAGGAAATTCCTTTGTCAGCGCGTATCTTTGCGGTGGTAGATGTATTTGATGCACTCACCGCAGATAGACCTTATAAAAAAGCCATGCCACTGGGGCAAGCACTCTCTATTTTAGAGAAAGGGGCAGGTAGTCATTTTGATCCGCATATTGCGCAAACTTTTATAGCACATGCTACTGATTGGTATCAGGCTGTTTATACGTTACCCGCAGAGCAGGTAGAGGCTGAAGTACGCCGATTAGTCATGCATTATTTCTCATAAGGTGATTTGTGTTTAAGTTGTTCGTTCGTTTTTGTTTGCATTTATTAACACGCTTATCATTTAGTGGTCAATTACCCAATCAACAAACGACACAAGGGGTATTGGTGATTGCTAATCATCAATCTTTACTTGATAGAGTAGTCTTGTGGGTATATTTACCTACCCCACCACTTTTTGTTATTCATGAAAAGCAAACTGTAACACTTTGGTTACGCTTCGTACTTCGTGGCAGTGATTATTTAAGAATAGAGAATCAGGGTGCAGATTTTCTGAAGGAAGTAACCAATGCATTGGAAACGGGACGTACTGTTGTTTTTTTCCCTGAAGGAAGAATGACAACAACAGGTGGTCTTATGAAGATTTATGAGAGTGCAAATTGGTTAGTAAAAAATATAAACGCTCCTATCTTCCCTGTTTATTTTGATGGCTTAGCATGGAGTTACTTTGGGGCACTTTCTAAAGAACAGCCACGATTTTTGCGTCCTAGTGTCATAGTGCATTGGTTACCATTAGTTAATGCCTCAGTCGATGTTGCAACGTTATTAAAACAAATGGTTGTGGATGCTCGCTCACAGCTTAGTTTATGGCATTCTGTGTATCAGGCAGGAATACGATGGGGATTGTCATATAAACTACTTGAAGATGGTGAGGGTAATCGTTGGTCGTATAGGCGATTATTATGGCAAGGGTTTTTATTGCGCTCTTTATGGAAAGGATTGCGTAATCAAAAAAAAGTGGGTTTGTTGTTACCAAACCGTCCGCTAACATTATCTGTTTTGTTAAGCGTTTGGTCGTTGGGGCGCAGTGCTGCGCTGTTGAATATTACTACGGGTGCGCTAGGGATTGCAGCTGCTTGTGATGTTGCAGGAATTAAACGTGTTGTTTCTTCTCGTTTTTTTTAGCAGCAATTAATGCGAGTGATTTGCCAAGTGTCATTAGTCATATTGAATGGGTGTGGATCGAGGATATTAAGCCAAGTTGGAGAGATAAACACAAGGCAGTATGGGCAATGTTATTGCCATACCAGACAATACCACAAGCTCAACCCAATGATGAAGCAGTAATATTGTTTACTTCAGGCTCTGAAGGCAAGCCAAAAGGAGTGTCCTTATCTCACGATAATATACTTGTTAATATTGCTCAGACTTGTGCTGTGCTCGATTTTTCACCTGCCGATAAGTTTTTTATTGCTTTGCCATTATTTCATTCTTTTGGGTTGACTGTGGGGGCGTTATTGCCTTTATTACGTGGCATTCCGCTGGTGTTGTTTACTAGTCCCTTGCAAATAAAGTTAATACCTGAGTTAATTTATGAGCGTAATTGTACTGTGTTGTTTGGCTCTAGCACATTTTTAAGTCAGTGGGGGAGAAGTGCTGCACGTTTTGATTTTCACCAGTTGCGTTATGTGATTGCTGGGGCAGAAAAACTGCAACCAACCGTGCGCGAGCTATGGTTAGATAAATTTGGCATTCTCATTTTTGAAGGTTATGGGGTAACAGAAACGGCACCAGTAATCGCTGTGAATACGCGTCATGCCAATCAAATTGGAACGGTAGGTCAGCTTGTGCCAGCGATGCAAGCTTGCATTGTTCCTGTAGAAGGATTGGACGATGGTGGATTGTTACATGTTGCGGGCTTAAATGTTATGCGTGGTTATTATTTAGCAGATTCTCCAGCGCAGTTGTCACCTGTTCCCTCGCAAATTGGCGCACCTTGGTATGATACAGGTGATTTGGCTAAACTAGAAAGTAATGGTATGTTGCGTATTTTAGGGCGACAAAAACGCTTTGCCAAAGTGGGTGGCGAGATGGCATCATTAGAATTAACAGAACATTTGGCGCGTTTGATTGATAACGAAGGGCAACATGCAGCGGTTGCGATTTCAGATGTTCATAAGGGTGAGCGCATTATTCTCATTACGACCAATTCTACCCTAGATCGTAGCCAGTTTGCCATGCGGGCTAAAATAGAAACAATTCCTGAAATTGTATTGCCTAAAGCGTTTGTTGTTGTCGAGGCATTACCATTATTAGGTAGTGGTAAGCTCGACTTAGCTGCTTTAACTAAGCTGGCAATGCAATTGTAATATCTGTTAATGGTACAACAGAACAAGCAAGAATTTCATTGGCAGATACACTGCCAATAGGCTGGTTGCGCCAGTGTATTTTTCCTGATAGCAATTTTATTTTGCAAGCAGAACAAGCACCAGAGCGGCAACTATAATCAATATCAACACCTGCATCTTCTAATGCTTCAAGTAAGCTATGTTGATTTTGCCACGTAATGCTGCCAATATTTTCAACTGTAATTGTAATACTTTGACTCATTATGATAGTCACTCATTTTTAGCTAAACAAATTTGATTGCGTCCTGCTTCCTTTGCGCGATAAAGCGCATTATCTGCAGCTGATACGAGTTGATTACCTTCGTGAAAATCGTTCAATTGTGCCAAACCAACTGAAAAAGTAACACGAAACTGTTGATTGCTTTCTTCATGAATAATTTGAGCAAAATGAATACGGATGATTTCTAAAAAAGTACAAGCGGTATCAATATCGGTATTTCCTAAAACAATCATGAACTCTTCTCCGCCATAGCGCCCCACGAAGTCAGTATGACGCAAACGACGGTGTAATAAGTGCGATAAGTCTCGTAATACTCTGTCGCCAGCTGGGTGCCCATACGTATCATTAACTTTTTTAAACCAGTCAATATCTAACATGCCCACAACCAAATTCTTTTTTTCACGACGAGCGCGTGCAATTTCAGTATCCATCATGTTTTTGATACTGGTGTGATTAAGTGCACCTGTTAAGCTATCATGTAACATCATATTACGTAATTGACGAAAGCGTTTAATTTTTTGTATTACAAGTGGCACAAAATGATTCGGATTAATCGGTTTAGTTAAAAAGTCGTCAGCACCAATACTGTATGCTAATAGGTGTTCAGATATTTCTTTTTCAATAGATAAAAAAAGAATAGGCGTTCCTAAATAAGCATTTTGTTGTCTAATAACGGCTGCTAACTCTATTCCTGTACAATTAGGAAAATATAAATCCATTAATACTAAATCAGGATTAAATACTCGCAAGGTCTCCATTAATCTTTCTGGCTCATTTAACGTCCACGTCTGAATTCCTGCTTCTTCAAGTAATAATGCATGGTATTGCGATAGGCTAGTATCATCATCGACTAACAATACATGGGGACGACGCTCTGTTATTACGGGAGAGAGTAGGTGTTCGATACGATCAATTAAACTGCCAATATGTATGGGTTTTTGAAAGTAACCGATGCCGCCAGCACGAATAGCATTAAGTCTTGCCTCTAAGTCATCACGTGCTGATAAAAATAGTACAGGAAGTTGTTGGCAATTAATATGATGTTCTTTTAGTTTTTGAATCGCTTCAAAGCCAGCATTTTCATGCTCTTCATGCATGATGTCGCACAAAATAAGATTAATTGTTTGTGTTTTTAAAATTGTTTCAATCTGACTAATGTCGCGTAATAAAATTATTTCATAACCATAGTGCGTTAACTGTTCTGCTAGCTCATCACCTTGCGAATGATCATCTTCTACGATTAAGATATGACGTTTTTGTTGTATTAAGGTTTGATGTTGATTGTTTTGTGGGGCGCTTAGGGGATATAAGTCATTTTTACTGGCAGTGGTAGCCGACTGTTGCATCTGTAATATATGTTGGCTAATTTTGTTTTGCTGTTGTTCATCAGTGAAAGTAATATGACTTAGCAATGTTTCGAGTTGTTCGGCTTGCTGTTGAATATTAGGAAATCCAAAAGAGCCAGAAGATCCTACTAATGAATGAATCATAATACGCAAATGACGAATATAGTTAAAGTCAGCTTGAGTGCGTATTTTTTGCCATGTTTGATTGATGTTCTCTATCTTATTAGGTAAGTCATTAATATACAGATTACGAATGGTTTGTAACTTACTACTAATCGCTTGTGTCGGCTTGTTATGATTATTTATCTTTTTTTTCCATAGTAAGTTTACTTGTTCAACTAGCGTCATTGGATCAAATGGTTTAATAATGACGCCCAAAGCACCAGAGGCAATATAATTTTTAACTTCATCTGGTTGGACTCGTGCAGTCATAAAAACAACAGGAATGTTTGCAAGATCGGGGGTAGCTTTTATGAGCTTAAGTGTGCTCATTCCATCTAATTCTGGCATCATCATGTCCATTAAAATTAAATCGGGTCGATGCGTATTAAGATACGACAAAGCCTCGCGACCATTCTCTGCTTCGGTCACGCTAAATCCACCCATTTCAACCAGTGCCATACTCGCTAATAGGCGAATATCGGCATCATCTTCGACAAAAAGAATATCCATTAAATCGGGCATTTATTCTTCCTAGTTTAATAATTTTGTGGGGGTAGTGCGTGTCAAGTGCGATAAGGTGTCAAGCAATACTTGATTACTCGTGCGTGATTTTACCAGATAATGACTGACTTGATTAAATAACATATCTTGTTGTGGTTGCTCTTGTGCCGAAAAAATAACAACGGGACGATTTGACAACCCTGCAGCATGGAGTGCATCAAATAGTTGTGTGCCATTGCCATCGGGTAATTCTAAATCCAGTAGAATTAAATCAGGTTGATACTGTTTTAAACATGCTTTTGCTTCCATGAGCGTTGCGACGCTTTTATAATTGAACTTTACGCCTAAAATGGTTGAAAAGAGTGTTGCAATATCTGTATCGTCTTCAACATGCAAAATGCGAGGACGTAGATGATGAGAGGTTTGTATGGTTAGCGCTCGACTAATTGCATCAATAAGAGCATTTTCGTTAATAGGTTTTGGCAGTACATCTAATACAGCGTAAGCAGCATTTAAATCGTTTTGATGCTTGTCGCTAATGGCTGAAACAACAATGACAGGGAGTTGTTTCGTATTTGCTTGTTGGCGCAATTGGGCTAATAACTGTGTGCCATCAGTGCCTGGTAGCATTAAATCAAGTGTCATTGCAGAGTAGTTGTGTTGGTTTAAATGCCATAATGCTTGTTCGGCATTGTAAGCAATATCACTCGATAATCCATGCTCTTTAAGGAGCAAAGAAAGGAGCCGAGCAATATCAGGATCATCTTCAACAATCAAAATACATGCTTTTTCATCAGATTCTGATCGTGTAGGTGTTGTAGGTACTGCAAATGGTAGTGCAAAACAAAATTGTGTTCGTACATTAGGGGTAGATATAAAACTTAACTCTCCCCCCATTTGTCTTGCCATTTGTCGTGATAAGGCAAGACCAAGACCTGTCCCCTCTTTGCTGCGTGCAGTGGAGCTATCTGCTTGCGAAAACTTGTCAAAAAGTTTGGGGGCGTAGTCAGTACTAATACCAATACCAAAATCGATCACACAAATATCAAGTAATTTTTCTGTTTGTTGTTGCGCTGTTAGTATTACTTGTGAACCAGTTAAAGAAAATTTACAAGCATTAGAAATTAAATTAGCTAACACTTGTAAACAACGATCATGGTCAGCAATAACCAACTGATCAATAACCAGTGGTTCAAATTTTAGTGACACGTTGTATCTGTTCGCATAACCCAAATTGGCATCAACTGCTTCAGATATAAGTTGATTAACACTAAGTATGTCGTGTTTAAACAACATTTTCCCTGCTTCAATTTTTTCAATATCTAAAATATCGTTAATAAGTCGTCCAAGTCGTGCTGCATTGTTATGCGCAATATCAATTAATTTTTGTGCTTTTTCTGGTAGCTCACCACCAACACCGCCTTTAAGCAATCCTAGCGAAGCAGTAATTGAAGTAAGCGGCGTACGTAACTCATGACTAACAATAGAAATAAATTCATTTTTAAGGTTTTCTGTTGCTTTTTGTTCGCTAAGATTGCGACAAACACCCACAAAGTAGCGTGTATATGGCAACTGTACATCGCTAACAGCAAGATGCATCGGGAAAACACGTCCTGATTTATGTTTGCCTTCAACCTCTCTTCCTTTGCCTAAAACATGTGAAGTTCCTGTTTTTAAGTAAGTAGCAAGGTACTCATCATGTGCCAATGAATAAGAGCTAGGCATTAATAAGCTGACATTTTGACCCAGTATTTCGGATAACTCGTAACCAAACATAGATATTGCTGCCATGTTGGCAGAAAGTACAATACCCTGTGTATCAATCGTAATAATAGCTTCGAGCACATTATTTAAAATAGCTTGATATTCGAGCTCAATAGAATGCGCTTTAAATTCCATAATTTATTCTTTCTTTCTATTTATTTGAACTGGTTGCAGTATGACTATTTTGATTATAGGCGTGTTAAAATAGCAAAACAACAAGATAAGGGAAAAAATGTGGCTATTAAAAAAATAGGGAAAAAAACAGGTGTAGTACTGCTTTTTTTATGCACAACTATCGCGCAGGCTGCGCCCATTAAGCCACAAAGGATAGGTGATGTTTTTGTGTATACTATTATGGACAAAAGCTATGAGCAAGTACGAGATGACCTAGCCGCTGCAATTGAATCGCAGGGTATGGTGATTAGTGCCGTATCTCATGTAAAGGATATGCTTGATAGAACTAATACTGATTTAGGCTACAAAGATAGTGTTTATGATGCAGGTGGTGAAACCCTTTTGTTTTGTAAGTCGGATTTGTCACAAAAATTAATGCGAGACAATCCTCATAATATTGCATTTTGTCCATATAGTATTTCTATTTATACGCTTAAAAATAGACCTAACAAGGTGTTTTTAAGTTATAAAAAAGCTCCTCCATTAGAGGTTTATAAACCTATTACTCAGTTATTAGACACTATTATTCAAACAACAGCGGAGTGATAATTATGCAGCAACAAATTGAGCAGGCATTATCTCAAGCCTTTTCACCACAGGTCATTTATGTTGATAATGAAAGTCATTTGCATAGTAGTGGTAAGGGCAGTAATTCGCACTTCAAAATTACCTTAATAAGTGACGTATTTATAGAACAATCATTAGTTGCGCGACATAGGTCGGTGCAAGCGATATTAAAACCAATTACGTTGGGTGTACATGCCTTAGGGTTGCATACTTATACATTAAGAGAATGGCAAGCTCGTGATGAAGTTGAGCCTGATAGTCCTACTTGTGCGGGCGGTAAACATTAACCCTAAAAAGTTGAGAAGCTTATCGTTCACTTGTTAAACAATAAAATCGATACATAAAACGTAATTGATACCCAAAATCGAAATTCTTGAGGTGTGTGTTCGACATAGGCTACCTGATGCGAGCGATAGGTAAGGGCGTGTCAGGTATTTACCATTGATGGTATTTCTAACTCTGATATGATACTCCTTAAGTGAGTAGTCAGTGCCATCGGCTGTAGGTTCATAAAGCGCGCGAGTTTGCGTTTTAATGACTGTTGAGCCTACTTGTTTATTATTATCATTAATTAAATATAACGCTTCTATGCTAGGACATGCATCAAGCAATAGGCTGCAGTGCGTTTCCCAGTTTTGTGTTGTTCCTGTTTTTTCAACGATAGCAGAAAATTGCTGTTCAACTTTAGCTGCCATAGCATGCACTTTTGCCATTTCGGTTTGAATCTTATTGCGCATGTCTGTGTAGCCAGACTGTACTGCAAGAACTTTGTTGCTTAGGTTGTTATCTATTGGATCTGTTGATGGTTTGGCAAAATAAAAGCCTTGCATGAGCACTGCGCCATGCGATAAGCAACAAATTGTTTCTTCGAGTGTTTCCACTCCTTCTGCCAAGGGAAGTGCACCAATATTTTGACACATTTTACAGATGGCATTAACAATTTCTTGATGGATTTGGTTATTAGAAATATCTGTCATAAGACTTCGATCAATTTTGATAATATCAGGACGAACAATGGCAATTCTATCAAAACTAGATTGTCCAGAGCCAAAGTCATCTAATGCGATATTAAAGCCCATATTTCGATAGTAGTCGCAAAATTCTTTGAGTTTTTCTGTGTTGTTAATCTCATCTTCTTTTACTTCAAGCACAATATTTTGATATGGAATACCTGTTTTTTGCAGTTCACCATAAAACAATGGATTACCTGCTTCGAATTGCTCAATGAGCTTAGGCTCAAAATTAACAAATAAAATGAGTTTATTATCTAATTTCCATAAAGGTTCAAATGCTTTAATGGCTAGCGTTCGTGCTAGTTTATCAAGTTGAAGTGTTAGTCCGCTATTTTTTGCCATTTGAAAAAGCTGAAAAGGCGTAATAATATTGCCGTGACTGTCAATGCCTCTAATAAGCGATTCAAATCCAAAAAGATGTCGCCCCATTGGGGATGTAATGGGTTGAAAATGAACAACCAATCTTTTATCTTTAAGAATTTGTTCGATATTGTCTGACATATAAAGTCCTGCGCTGCAAATTGCGTCATTATAGCAGTTTGATCTTTTGTTTTTACAAAGAAAAAACGAAAACAGTTGGTGTATTGGGATAAGAAACAACTCAGCAAAGAGTTAGCGAGTGTCACTTGTTCAAGTTTGATTTTTGAGGTGTTTAAGCGCGTAAAAAATGCTATAATGCAAAGAATTTGTATGCTTTTAACGGTAAAGTGGGTTCATGGCTAAGTTTATTTTCGTAACAGGTGGTGTGGTTTCTTCTCTAGGCAAAGGAATTGCGGCGGCTTCTTTGGGAGCAGCGTTGGCAGCTCGTGGTTTGAAAGTAACCATGCTTAAAATGGATCCGTATATTAACGTCGATCCTGGTACTATGAGCCCGATGCAGCATGGTGAAGTATTTGTTACTGATGATGGTGCTGAAACAGACCTTGATTTAGGACATTACGAGCGTTTTATTGATCGTCGTATGGGACGCAACAATAGTTTTTCGACGGGTCAGGTGTATGAAAGCGTGATTCGTAAAGAACGTCGTGGTAATTATCTTGGTGGCACGGTGCAAGTAATACCGCATATTACAGACGAAATAAAACGTCGTATCTACTTAGCAGCACAAGAAGTAGATATTGCCATTGTTGAAGTGGGTGGTACGGTTGGTGATATCGAGTCACTGCCTTTTATGGAAGCGATTCGTCAAGTAGGTGTCGAACTAGGACGTGAAAACGCCTTGTTTGTGCACTTAACTTTATTGCCTTATATTGCTACTGCTGGCGAGTTAAAAACCAAGCCAACACAACATTCTGTGCAGCAGTTACGCTCGATTGGTATTCAGCCAGATGTGTTGTTGTGTCGTTCAGATCGTCCTATTTCGGAAGGTGATAAACGCAAAATTTCGCTGTTTACCAGTGTGAGTGAGAAAGCAGTTATTAATTCATTAGATGCGTCAAGTATCTATGCTGTGCCGCGTATGTTGCATGATCAAGGATTTGATGAGGTTGTTGTTAATCAATTACGCCTCAATGTGCCACCAGCTGATTTGTCGGATTGGGACGCGGTAGTAAAAGCAATTGCGAATCCTCAGCATAGTGTGCGTATTGCCTTGGTTGGTAAATATGTTGAGTTAACAGAAGCCTATAAGTCATTAAATGAAGCATTGTTACATGCAGGTGTTCACACCAGTGCAAAAGTCGATATTACTTATATTGATTCTGAACGTTTGGAAACAGAAGGACTTCATTTGCTTGAGCATCATCATGCAATTTTGGTGCCTGGTGGTTTTGGAGAGCGTGGCGTTGAGGGTAAAATTTTAGCAGTACGTTATGCACGCGAAAATAAAATTCCTTACTTAGGTATTTGCCTAGGTATGCAGGTTGCAGTAATTGAAGCTGCCCGAAATATGGCTGGTTTGACTGAAGCGCACAGTACAGAATTCCGTCCACAATCACGTCATCCTGTGGTAGCGATGATTACCGAATGGGTTGATCCAGACGGTCAAGTGCAAGCGCGTCACGAAAATGTTGATATGGGTGGTACTATGCGCTTGGGATCACAAGCAGCAGTACTTGAAGATCAGTCGTTAGCACAGAAGATTTATGGTAGAGCAGTTATTTGGGAGCGTCATCGCCATCGTTACGAAGTAAACGACCATTACATTCCACGTTTAAATGCAGCAGGTCTTATTATTGGTGGTCGTTCTGCTGAGGGTGGTTTGGTTGAAACGGTTGAGTTGCCAAATAGTGTTCATCCGTGGTTTTTTGCTTGTCAGTTCCATCCTGAATTTACCTCGACACCCCGCGTTGGGCATCCGTTATTTACTGCGTTTGTAAAAGCAGCGATTACGCAATCTGGAGTGAGTGCATGAAACTGTGTGGATTTGATGTCGGCATCGACCAGCCGTTTTTTTTAATTGCAGGACCTTGTGTTATCGAAAATGAAGCCTTAGCAATGAATACTGCTGAGACGCTCAAGAAGATGACTGAAGAATTAGGCATCAACTTTATTTTTAAGTCATCTTTTGATAAAGCGAATCGCTCATCAACTGGTAGCTTTCGTGGGTTAGGCTTGGCTGAGGGCTTGCGTATTTTAGATAAGGTCAAGCGAGAAATCGGTGTGCCGATTTTAACTGATGTTCATGAAGATACGCCTTTTGATGAAGTTGCCCAAATCGTTGATGTGTTGCAAACGCCTGCTTTTTTAGCGCGTCAAACTAATTTTATCCAAGCGGTTGCTCGTGCAGGTAAGCCTGTCAATGTCAAAAAAGGGCAGTTTATGGCACCGTGGGATATGGGTAATGTAGTCGATAAATGTCGTGAAGTGGGCAATACTCAGATTATGGTTTGTGAGCGTGGTGTATCTTTTGGTTATAACACCTTAGTTTCTGATATGCGCTCCTTAGTGATTATGCGCAATACTGGGTGTCCTGTTGTGTATGATGCGACCCATTCGGTACAGCAACCTGGTGGACAAGGCACAACGTCTGGCGGTCAACGTGAGTTTGTTGCGCCATTGGCGCGTGCAGCGGTTGCTACTGGCGTTTCTGGTGTATTTATGGAAACGCATCCAGATCCTGCCTGTGCCTTGTCTGATGGTCCGAATATGTGGCCCTTGGCACGATTAAAGCCAGTGTTAGAAACATTACGCGATATTGATGCTTTGGTTAAAAAAGCAGGGTTTATCGAACATGAATTAATGAAGCAATGCTAAGGCATTGCTTTTTTTATAAGTAAATTTAGATTAGGAGTTAAGTCAATGAGCAATATTCAACGTATTTGGGCACGTGAAATTATCGATTCTCGTGGTAATCCAACAGTAGAAGTCGATGTTACTTTAGCTGATGGTTCTTTTGGTCGTGCTGCTGTTCCCTCTGGTGCATCAACAGGTAAACGTGAAGCGTTAGAATTGCGTGATAATGATAAAGCTCGTTTTGGTGGTAAAGGCGTTTTGATTGCGGTTAATAATATTAATACGACAATTGCTAACGCGTTAGTAGGTACTGATGGTACAAATCAAGCCGCGATTGATGCAGCAATGATTGCCTTAGATGGTGATGCGAATAAAGCTAACTTAGGTGCTAATGCGATTTTAGCGGTTTCGATGGCGGTTGCGCATGCTGCTGCTAAATCGAAAGGTGTTCCTTTATATGAGTATGTCAAAACCGATACCTTCCGTATGCCAGTACCGATGATGAACATCATCAATGGTGGTGCTCATGCAGATAACAGCGTGGATATGCAAGAGTTTATGATTGTGCCAGTTGGCGCACCTTCATTCAAGGAAGCAGTGCGTTATGGTGCGCAAGTATTTCATGCATTAAAGAAAGTATTGCACGACAAAGGATTAAATACTGCTGTGGGTGATGAAGGTGGTTTTGCACCAGATTTATTTTCGAATGAAGAAGCAATTACGGTTATTTTAGAAGCAATTAAAGCTGCTGGCTTTGAAGCAGGCAAAGACATCATGATTGCGATTGATGCGGCTGCCAGCGAATTCTATCATGACGGTAAGTATGTCTTAACCTCTGAAAATCGTAGCATGACCTCTAGCGAAATGATCGACTATTTTGAAGCATGGGTAAATAAATACCCAATCATCTCGATTGAAGATGGTATGGCAGAAGAAGATTGGGACGGCTGGAGGCTAATGACAGAACGCATGGGCACGCGTGTTCAGTTAGTGGGTGATGATTTATTTGTTACTAACAGCAAAATTTTGCAAGAAGGGATCGATAAAGGTATCGCTAACTCAATTTTGATTAAAGTAAACCAAATTGGTTCATTAACCGAAACCTTTGATGCAATTGCAATGGCAAAAGCTGCGGGTTACACAGCAGTTATGTCGCACCGATCTGGTGAAACAGAAGATACAACAATCGCTGATTTGGCTGTAGCAACAGGTGTTGGTCAAATTAAGACTGGCTCTATGTCGCGTTCTGATCGTGTTGCTAAGTACAACCAGTTGTTACGTATCGAAGAAGCGTTAGGTGTTGCGGCAACTTACCCAGGGCTTTCTGCTTTCGGTTCAGTTAAACGTTAAATACTACAGCAAAGAGGCGGCAGTAATGCCGCTTTTTTGTTGGCTTAGCTTTGTATGAAAAAACTGTTTGTTGTTTTTGTTTTAATACTGTTATGGTTGCAGTATCGTTTATGGTCTCCCGATGGGGGGGTTAGTGAGTTGTTGCGTCTTAAAAATGAGCTAATACTCGCAGAGAGTAAAATAAAAACATTAGAAGTGCGTAACGAAGCACTTAAAAATATCGTTGTCGATTTACAAAGTAATTTTACTGTGATTGAAACGCAGGCGCGAGAAGTGCTCCATTTCGTTGCACCAAATGAAACATTCTTTCGAGTAATTATCCTTCCTAAGGATATGCCTAAAAACTATCTTCCAAATTTACCAAAAACACGTTTATCAGTGCCAGAGTCAATGCCTGTTACGCCTGCTGACGATGCCGCTGAGTCACCAACTTAAAAGAAATCACTACGCGATTAAAACGGCCGTACAATTTGCAGTTCTGGAAAGTGCGTTAGTATTTCTGTTTGCGATTCTTTTGCGAAAATTAACTTTACATTAGGTCCCGCATCTAAGGTCGCCCAGCAAGCCAAGCCTTCTTCTCTTGCTGCCCACACTTTATGAAGTGTTGCTAATGTTTCTGGTAGCCAATAGCATAAAGCAGGAAAGGATGACATCATGGTCGCATGCATAGCGAGGGCATTATGTTCACTAATTTGACCGATTTGAGTAATATCAGCAGCATCAATGGCGGGAATGATTTGTGCCAAGTGTGTATCAACGATTGGTTTCCATGCAGGGTAAAGGCTTAATCCTTCTACCGTCTGTTTCATACCCAAACGAGAACTAGTGGGTTTCGTTTTGGCTGATAAGGTTAGTAAGCCGATACGCAAATTAGGTAAAGTCTGACTTAATGGTATGCCATGTGAGTCCATGCCATCTGCTCGTGCACCTGCTTGCCAATGTACTAAGCCATCCCATAATGAGCGTGAAGCACTGCCAGAACCAATTCGTGCTAATATCGATAGCTGAATTTTATCAAGTTGCCAGTTGAATAACGCGTTTAATGCTAATACTAATGCTGCATAGCCAGAAGCTGATGAGGCAAGTCCTGCACCAGTAGGAACATCATTTTTGGTATCTATGATAAAACCCATATTAAGATTAGTACGAAATAAATCTAAATAACGACTGGTGCGTTGTGCAAAAGGATGTTCTGCTGCGAGTAACTTACCGTTAAGTACAATCTGATCTTGTTTATCGCAAAAAGCAATGCGTGTGTGTGTTCCTAAGCTTTTTAATCCAACTGATAGACTATCGGTAATGGGAAGGTTAAGCTCGTTGTCGCGCTTTCCCCAATATTTAATTAGTGCAATATTGACAGGTGCATATGCCCTGCCTTCTGTGTTGATGTTTGTCTGCTTATTTTGTGTTAGTTGGTGGATAATATGCTGTGCTGTAATCATCATTCTTTTTCTTAAGCGCTAAGATCAAAAGCTGACGGCTCTAAATCAAGCGATCTGCACATTTGAATAATTGCTTTTTGTTCATCAGCATCAAAATTACCATCAGAAGAAGCAATGGCAATACAAACACGAATTAAGAGTTGCGCTTGTTCTGGTTTTGATTTTAGCTTAATCACTGCTGCCATCGCTTCACCCATACCAATGTTTTGATCAAACTCAAACTTACTGATATAAGATGAAAAAGCACTAATCACTTCGTCTGTATTAAATACCTTAACCGCATCAGATTGTTTGATAAAACCAAGCATTTTCTGCTTTTCCGAAGACGAAGCATTACCATCTGCATAAGCAACCATAGCACAACCTGCTACAATTGCTTGCATCAGTTCTTTATTCTTGAACTTGGTTAACTCTGTTTCTACTGTACTAATTTGCTTTTTGAGCCAATCGAAAGCCGACATAATAAATCCTTAAAAATGATGAGTTGTTTACAAGATAAAAAATAGTACTAAACTTGTACATAGCAAGATTTAGTGAAAATTATACATCATTTTTGCTCCTTGGGCGGTTGTTTGAATCGCTAACGCACTATCTAATGCAACAGTAGGTAATCCCAGACCGATGACACAGTCTCCTAAGCCTGAGCCAGAAATTTTTGCGCCATAAATGCCGTTTGTTTGACGTAACTGATTGGCGATAGACTCTAATTGGTTATCACTCACACCAAGTCCGTTCATGAGTCCGTGCGCCATATTCATGCAGCGACCAATCTCAACAAGATTATTATCTCTGATGTAATGTGCAGCCATTTCAGTTATCGTCGTTGTACAGTCAAGCCAATGTAAAAATAAGGGCTGTGAATTTGACCACATTGCATTAACTTTGGCAATAACAATGGGGGTGGGAGTTTTATAACCACAGTAAATGCTAATAATCGGCAGCGTATCACTTAGACGTGTGATTTGTTTTTTTTCTGGTTCTAGCATCATTACACCACCTGTGAGTGCGGCTGCTAAATCAGTACCCGAACCTGTTCCTTGAACAGCGCGAATAATTTCTAATCCTAACTCAAAACGCGCATTAATTGTGCTTAATTCAGCGTGAATCATAGAAAAGCCTGTTACCATTGCAGCGACAAGTGCACTTGAGCTTCCTAATCCTTGTGTGCTATTAATATCGCTCGATATGGTCAAGGTTAGTCCCATTAGGGGCAGTTTTGTCATTGCCTTAAGTTGTCTTAAGCTTTCCATAATGAATGTCAATTTTGTATGTGTTGCGAGTGTTTGCCAGTCGGTAATGTGCTTACCTAAAGTTGAGTCAATGTGGATTTGATCATCTTCACGTAGTTGCCAGTCGATGGTTAGCCAGTTATCAATGGCACACGCTATGGCAGGGCGTGCATGTAATACAGCATGTTCGCCAAAAAGCATCAAACTACCTGGTGCCTTACTTTGCCAGTGGGGATATTTTTCCATCTTAATTTTCCTTTATTGACACCTTAACACCATAATAATAACTTTTTTAGATTTTTTTTAGCAGCTTAACTACATAGTTTAATGCTTAAAACAACAAGATTATCTGTCTAATACTATATGATATAATGACAGTAGAATGCGCTTTTTATAGACATTAAAATTTAATAGCATTAGACGAATTAAAAAAATAAACTTATTTAAAATAACGAGTTATAAAGGATTAATTATAATATGGGACAAATTATCGATATTCGTATTCCTGATTTAGGTGATTTTAAGGATGTGCGTGTTATTGAGATTCTAGTTGCTGTGGGTGAAGATGTTTCTATCGATCAGCCGCTTCTTACGCTTGAAAGCGATAAGGCAACAATGGAAATTCCTAGCCCTCATTCAGGGCAAATTTCTGCCTTGAGCGTGAAAATAGGCGATGTAATTAATTCGGGTGTGTTAATTGGTCAAATGGCTACTTCCACTGCTGCTAAACTAACGGAAGCTGAAAAAAAAGCAGTTCCAGCAGCGTCTGTCACTGTTAACACAGCAACAGCACCAATCGCTGTTGCTGTCTCTGGTGGTGCGGATATGAGCTGTGAAGTGTTGGTAGTGGGTGGTGGACCAGGTGGCTACACGGCAGCTTTCCGTGCTGCTGACCTTGGTAAAAATGTGATTCTGGTTGAGAAGTTCCCTGTTATTGGTGGTGTTTGTCTTAATGTCGGCTGTATTCCGTCTAAAGCGTTATTACACATTGCCCATATCATGAACGAAACCAAAGAAATGGCATCGCATGGCGTGACATTCGCAGAACCTGTGGTCGATTTAGATAAAATGCGCGGTTTCAAAGAAGGCGTGATTAAAAAGCTAACCACAGGGTTGTTGGGCTTGGCAAAACAGCGCAAGGTTCAGGTTGTTACTGGTTTTGGTCGTTTTGCGGATAGTCATACCTTGGCAGTGACGGACAGCGAAGGCGTGGTTAAAACTATCCGCTTTGAGCAAGCCATTATTGCTGCAGGTTCGCGCGTCATCAAGTTGCCCTTTATTCCGCATGATGACCCGCGTGTCTGGGACTCGACAGACGCCTTAGCTCTGCAAAACGTACCTAATCGTTTGCTGATTTTGGGTGGTGGGATTATTGGTCTTGAAATGGCACAGGTTTATGGTGCATTGGGCAGCCAAATTACCATTGTAGAATTGATGGATCAGTTGATACCAGGGGCAGATCCCGATATGGTTCGTCCATTGATGAAGCGTATTAAACCTAAGTATCAAGCGATTCACTTAAAAACAAAAGTCACAGCAGTTGAAGCACAGCCAGAAGCTTTGAAAGTCACCTTTGTGGGTGAAGGCGATAAAACATGGCAAGAAGATTTTGATGCTGTGTTAGTCGCGGTGGGTCGTGCGCCTAATGGTGCGATGATTGATGCTGATAAAGCAGGGGTTGTGGTGACGGATCGTGGCTTTATCCCTGCCGATCAGCGTCAGAAAACCAATGTCGATCATATCTATGCGATTGGTGATGTGATTGGTCAGCCAATGCTGGCACATAAAGCGGTACATGAAGGTAAGGTAGCAGCTGAAGTCATTTGTGGCTTGCAGTCGGCATTTACCCCTGTCAGCATTCCATCAGTTGCCTATTCTGATCCCGAAGTGGCATGGGTGGGCATGACTGAGCGCGAAGCGAAAGAGAAAGGCTTTGATATCGAAGTGGGGATGTTCCCTTGGGCGGCGAGTGGTCGTAGCCTTAGCTTAGGTCGTGATGAAGGCATGACGAAAGCCATTTTTGATGCCAAAACACACCGTTTGCTTGGTGCTGCCATGACAGGTACGAATGCAGGTGAATTGGTAGCAGAAGCCGCATTAGCACTTGAAATGGGTGCCGATATTGCCGATATTGCTCTGACTGTTCATCCACATCCTACACTATCAGAAACCTTTGCTTTTGCTGCTGAAATGGCAGAAGGTACAATCACGGATTTGATTGCACCTAAGCATAGGAAGAAATGATTTTTGTTGTAACTATGCAATAAATGACCGCCTGAAAAGGCGGTTTTTTGTTATCAAATGCTATAATTAGACAATATAAAAACGAAGGCAAGAAAAAAGGTTTTAGACGTGCATATTTTTACCAATAATCAGTTATTCAATCAGTCTCTTTTTGATTCACGCTTTATCAACGAAAAGCATGTCTACATTCGTGAAGACGAGCTAAAAAATGCCAGAAAAACACTCTCAACACTAATTAAGTGGTGGGAAGTGGCGCATGCTCAGTTACTCAAACCACTTTCTGCAAAAGATAAGCAAAAACTGATTGACTATGTCCCAGAAGGTTATGCTCTATTGTCATCCTCAGAAAGTGAAGTCGAGCAAGGACTGATTCGCAAAACATTAGAACTTATGGGTTATGAGCACTTAATTGCTAATAATCGTGCATTGGCTCGTCAAAAAGGTGAAAAGAACAATCGCCCCGACATGATTTTGTTTGCCTCTCATGCCAACATCGAAGCGGTTTCTCGCGCTTTATCGGAAGACAAACAATTTAATGGGCGTGACTTTTGTCGAACCGCTGATTTTATTTTAGAAGCTAAAAAAACTAGCGAGCATTTAGACAATCAACGTTACATTAACCAACTGCATGGCTACCTGCGTGATTATGATAAAGCGTGGGGTGTATTGTCTAATGGCTTGTCGTGGCGGTTATATCATCGCAATAGTATCGATACTTATTTTGAGTTCAATTTAGGTATTTTCTTAACGCAGTTTATTGGCAAAAATGCGGTTAAACCCGATGACGAAGCCGTTAAAATCTTTGCACTGTTTGAGCATTTATTTGGCAAGGTCGCACACGCTAAAGATTTTTTAGCCGATTTATACACGCAAACCGAAAAATCGATTGCTGATTTACGTGAGGTGCTCAAACGCAATGCGCATACTGCAGTAGAAAAAATCGCTACAGGGTTTTGGTTAAATAGTCATAACCGTCAGCTAGGTATTAGTGAGCAGCCTAATCAAATTGAGTTAGACTTTTTACGTGAGCAGTCGTTGATTTTGCTTTACCGCTTATTGTTTGTGCTAAAAGCAGAGAGTCGAGGACTCTTGCCTTTGCTAACAAGTGATGGTGACAAGACTATTTATGCGCAAGATTACGCCTTAGCACAGGTATTGTTAGCACTAGAAGATCGAAGTGATGAGCAGTTATCACGCTCATTGGTGTATCAAAACAAGCTAATGAAGTTGTTTGATGCGATTGATAAGGGCGATGCCGAAATTGAAATTCCTGTTTATAACGGTGGCTTATTTGATCGTGATACGCACGAAAAACTCAACCAATGGCGTATGACTGATGGGGCGTTAAAAGAAGTACTAACCGCGCTGATGTATGTCGATAAAGACAAAAAGCAGCATATTATTTGGAAGGAGTTAGATGTTCGTGATTTAGGTGATGTTTATGAGGGGCTGTTAGAGCTACGCCTTATTTTTATCGATGTTTCGCAACAAGGTGCGCAGCTGTTATTACGCAACGAAAAAGGGGAGCGTAAAGCCAGTGGCTCTTATTTTACCCCCGACAGTTTGGTCACGCGCGTGACAGAAAAAACACTTTTTCCACTGCTCGAAGCCTGTAATGACGATCCTAATAAGATATTGCAACTTAAAGTATTAGACCCAGCGATGGGTAGTGGTCACTTTTTGGTGAAAGCAGTTGATGTCATGGCGCAGTACCTAACCATGCATTGTGACCCTACGCAATTAACCAACCCCGACAAGGGCG
>CAMCGI010000012.1 GCA_945874205.1 Francisella tularensis subsp. holarctica | reverse complement strand
TGGGTATTTGTGCTCGAATTTGTAACTATCACTATCAAATTTAACTTCTTTGCCAGAAATATGCTCATGGTAAAAGAGGTTATTGCGCAACAAATACAGCACACGATTGTAAAACTGAATCGCGATGGTTTCTTGTGCTGCAATCTGTTTATACCAAACAGCAGACAAAGAAATCACGCACGAGCGCATAGCACTGTTATTAGAAACAGGGGTTCGTGCTGCTTTTTTGCGCTTTACGATGGCTTCGTCTTGTGTTGTATTCATCGCTTAATTATACTCGAAAATATCAAGAAAACAGTAAGTAGAAAAAGAGAACCGCACTAGCAATAATCGCTAATGCGATGCGGCTTATATTTCCGCCCTGAAGGACGGAGTTTTACGCCGCGACTGATAAAACCAAGGTCGTCTATTATGTCGCAGGTACAATGAATAAGCTAGCAAGCAATTATTCGAAAAGGCATGAAAAAACAAATAACGATGAGGTTACATTGTTTATTTTTACCTTGCGTTTCTTAACGTGCAATGTTTTCACTAATTGGTAAAATCCAGCGTGCCAAGAATACACCGAGTGCGGTTCCTACCAATGAAAAACTAACATTAGCGAGTACATTTAATACTGCCAGCCCTGTTTTACCATCCATCCAAAGCGTGTAAGTATCCCAAGAAAAGCTAGAAAAAGTGGTAAAACCACCCAAAAAACCAATCACGAGCAATAAGCGCCATGTAGGATCAGCTTGAAGCCATTCTTGCAAAGCAATTAAGATGAAACCAATCGCAAAGCCGCCAATGGTGTTGACAGTAAACGTCCCCCAGGCAAAGCCACCAAACCCCATCAAAAGATTGACTTGATGTGCGAGCCAATAACGTCCAACGGAACCTGTAGCACCGCCAATAGCAACAGCAATCAAACTACTTGCACTCATCATTATATTGACACCAATAAAACAGGTGGACAAGAAAAAAACCGACTTTCGTCGGCTTTTCACTCATTATGAAGCTTTTTATTCAGCAATAGCGCTTATTTGCTTCTTACGTTGCTGATGCCAAATAAACCCAGGAAAACTCATAATTGCAAACATAAACAGTGTCGACACAAAAAACTCCCAGTCTTGACCTTTTAGAGTTCCTGTCAACTGCCACTCTAGCCCCCAACCAGCTGCCAAGGCAACAAGTGCGTACACTGCCCACTCGATGAGTCTCAACCAAGCTGACTTTTTAGACAACGATTTAACCATAAATAAGCGATTATTAGTCCAAGGCAAAATCGCCAACACCAAACACAAGAGCAAATATGCCCAAATCGTTCCCTGTGCAATCATGATTTACCCTTTTTTATACTTCAATTAATAAGTCATGACGTGCGCAAATAGTGCTAATAGTCCATTTGGTAAAATACCCAACACTAGCACAAGTGCTGCAATAGCCATTAGACCATAACGTAATGATAAGGTTGCGAAACCTGAATCAACCATATCCACGACAGACGAATCAAAATACATTGTTTTAATGACGCGCAAATAGTAGAAAGCACCAATAATTGACATCACTACCGCAAAGACAGCAAGTGATACCATCCCAACTTCAACCAGATTAGTCAGAATAACCAGTTTGGCATAAAAACCAACCAACGGAGGCACACCCGCCATCGACAAGAGCAACACCAACATAACCAGTGCCATTAGTGGATTACGACGACCTAGCCCTGCCAAATCAGCGATGTTGTCTGCCTCAAAGCCTTTACGAGACAAAGCAAGCATAACACCAAAGGCACCAATACTCATTAAGCCGTAAATAATGACATAAAACATAGCAGCAGCATAACCCTCAATATTACCTACCACAAAACCAAGCACAACGAAGCCCATATGAGAAATCGCTGAATAAGCCAACATACGCTTCAAATTAGTCTGTGCAATCGCTACGATATTACCAACAAGCAAAGACAAGACTGCTAAAATAATCAATAAGCCCTGCCACTCTACAATGGAAGACTCTAGCCCTTCAATTAACAAACGGAACATCAAGGCAAAAGCAGCAACCTTAGGTGCAGTAGCTAAAAACAAAGTAATGCCCGTTGGTGAGCCATGATAGACATCTGGCACCCACATATGAAAAGGTGCGATACCAAATTTAAATGCCAAACCAACGACAATAAATACCAATCCCATGTTCAATACAAGAGAAGGTTTAGCAATTGAAATTGTTTGATAAATCTGATCTAAACGCAACGAACCCACAGCACCATAAATTAGTGACATACCATAAAGCAACAAACCCGTTGCCATCGCGCCAAGCACGAAATACTTTGTTGCAGCCTCAATCGCTGTCGATGAGTTTTTTTGCATTGCAATCATGGCATAGAGTGCCAATGACATCACTTCTAAGCCCATAAACAAACTAAGCATATCGTATGCAGAGGCTAATACCATCATTCCTAATAGGCTAATCATGCCCATTACATAGTATTCGCCACGATCAATGCCCCGCACAACAAGATACTCACGAGCAAAAACAAAAGCAAAAACTGTCATTAACAACATTGCAATTTTTAAAACGTCAGCAACCCCATCACGAATAAAAGCACCATTAAACAATTGTACTGATTCAGTAGAGAAGCTCGTAAAAATTACGCCAGTAATTGCTAATAAAGAAACCAATGCTAACTGAAAGGTCAGCGCAGGATAACGTTTCGCCCAAAAAGTATCACCCACCAATAACGCCATACTGGTTGCAAGCAATAAAAGTTCTGGTGCCATTACGTGTAACATTATATCCATCGTGTCAAATCCACTCTCTATTAAGGCAACTTAGAAGTCATTGCTTGTTGAACTAAATGCTCAATCGAAGCATGCATCACATCCATCACAGGTGCTGGATATAAACCTAAGCCAATAATACCAATTGCTAAAATTAGCATAATCATAAACTCGCGATGGCTTAAATCCTTCATTTCAGCAACATGATGATTCGACACATCACCAAAAATAACGCGCTTAATCATCCATAGCGTGTAAGCTGCACCAAAAATTAACGTTGTTGCTGCTGCAAACGCAATCCAAAAATTCGCTTTAAATGCTGCAATAATAATCATGAACTCACCAACGAATCCCGAAGTTCCTGGCAACCCTGCATTT
The DNA here is from genome assembly GCA_945874205.1 of Francisella tularensis subsp. holarctica. GTDB lineage: Bacteria > Pseudomonadota > Gammaproteobacteria > Thiomicrospirales > Thiomicrospiraceae. The sequence continues at coordinate 19,027 of CAMCGI010000012.1, read as the reverse complement.
GCCATCGCAAAAATTAGCATAAACACAGCAAACACAGGCATGGTATTCACCACACCACCGTAAGCACTAATTTCACGTGTGTGCAAACGATCATACATCACACCAATTGCCAAGAACATTGCGGCTGAAATGAGACCATGCGAAATCATTTGCATCATCGCACCTTCTAAGCCCAAAATCGCACCCTGCATCTCACCTGTATTGCGCAAAATACCGTACAACAAGAACATGCCTAAGGTAACAAAACCCATATGCGCAATTGAAGAGTAAGCAATCAGCTTTTTCATATCAGTTTGCGCTAAAGCAACAAAAGCAATATAGACAATGGCAATTAAAGAAAGAGCGATTACCAACCAGTCTAAATAATTAGCCGCATCGGGTGTCATTGGTAATGAAAAACGAACAAACCCATAACCACCCATTTTTAGCATAATTGCAGCTAGTACGACAGAGCCCGCTGTTGGTGCCTCAACGTGCGCATCTGGCAACCATGTATGCACAGGAAACATCGGAATCTTAACCGCAAAAGCAATTAAGAATGCCAAGAAAATCCAAAACTGAGCAACAAAACTCAATGGCATCGCCTGAAAATCTAATAACGAGAAACTACCAATCTGACTATACATGTACAGAAAAGCAACCAACATGAAAACAGAACCGAAGAAAGTGTATAAGAAAAACTTAATCGTCGCATAAACACGCTTTGGACCACCCCACTGACCTATAACCAAGAACATCGGAACTAATAAAGCTTCCCAAAAAACATAGAATAAAATCGCATCAAGCGCAGCAAATACCGCAACCATAATGCCATTCATCATTAAGAATGCTGCCATATACTGCTCAACACGATCTTCAATGCACTCAAATGCCGACCAAACCGCCAATACCGTGGTAAAGGTTGTCAGAATAATCAGCGGCATCGACAATCCATCAATCCCTAGAAAATATTGAATATTAAAAGCAGGAATCCAATTTGCATGTTCAACAAATTGCATCTGCGCAGTCGTGGTGTCAAAACCTGTGTATAACCCTAACGATAGCAAAAATACGCCAATCGATGACCATAATGAAAACTGCTTTGCTAACGTAGGTTGGTGTTTCATCATCAACACCAACACACCCGAAAGAATCGGTAACCAAATCAATGCACTGAGTAGCGGAAAACTCGTCATTCCCTATATTCCTTCTAAATTCATTTGATTGTTTACCACAGCGTCCAAGCCAATAGACCCATTAGCCCAAAAATCATCACAAACGCATAGTGATACAAATACCCTGTTTGAGCGTGACGTGCCCATTGTGCAGTGGCGGCAATCAAGTTTGCTGTACCATTAACAACCCAACCGTCAATCACACGCGCATCAGTAACACGCGAGAAAAACCCAGCAAGCTTACGCGTACCATCTACAAAAACAACATCATTAAAATGATCAAAACCATAACCATGACGCAAAGTTGCATGTAAACCTGAGAAACGATTTGCTAATACAGGTGGCAAATCAGGACGCTTAATGTACAAGAACCACGCTAAGCCTACACCAGACAAAGCCAACCAAGTCGGCAATGCCGTTAAACCGTGCAATAACAAAGCACCAGCAGAGGCACCATGCTCGGCTACATGCGCTAACACATTGTGCTCAGGAAGCACTTTAATCGCATCAGACAGCATCGAACCGAATAAAATATCTTCTACAAAGAAACCACCAAACAAAGCAGCTGGAATTGCTAACATAATTAAAGGAAAGGTGACAACCCAAGGCGATTCATGAATATCATGCGTACGCACATAATCACTCTCTGGCGCATGAAACACAATAAAGAACATACGGAAGCTATAGAAAGCAGTAACAAAAACACCCACCATTAACATACCGTAGGCTAAGGTCGGAGCCCAACCATTCGCTGCATCAATCGCTAACAAAATACCATCTTTAGAGTAAAACCCTGAGAAGGCGGGGAAACCAATCAATGCCAAAGAACCCACTAACAACGCCGCGTAAGTGATCGGCATTTTCTTCGCCAATCCGCCCATATTACGAATATCTTGATCGTGGTGCATAGCAATAATCACCGAACCTGCAGCCAAGAAGAGTAATGCTTTAAAGAAAGCATGGGTTAACACATGGAACATACCAGCAGAATAAGCTGACACGCCTAATGCTGCAACCATGTAGCCCAACTGAGAGAGCGTCGAATAAGCAACCACACGTTTAATATCATTCTGAACGATACCTAACAAGCCCATTAATAAGCCTGTAAACGCACCTGTTAACAAAATAAACGTCAAAGTACCCTCTGCCAATTCGTATGCTGGCGACAAACGTGCCACCATAAAGATACCTGCTGTCACCATCGTTGCTGCATGGATCAAGGCAGAAATAGGCGTAGGACCTTCCATCGACTCAGGTAACCAAACGTGCAATGGCATCTGTGCTGACTTACCCATCGCACCAACGAATAACAACATGGTTAACAAGGTCAACATATGAACCTGAGACTCACCAAAGGTCATCATGGTATCTTTTTGCGCGTTTAAGCCATTAAAAAACTCAACATAGTCCAATGTGCCAAAACAACCCAGCACCAAAGCAATACCGAGCAAGAAACCAAAGTCGCCAACACGGTTAACCAAGAAAGCCTTTAAGCTCGCCTGATTCGCTGACTCGCGTTTGAAATAGAAACCAATCAACAAATAAGAGACTAAACCGACCGCTTCCCAACCAAAGAACAACTGTAAAAAGTTATTCGCCATCACCAACGAAAGCATCGAAAAGGTAAACAAAGAAATATAACTAAAGAAACGCTCATAACCTTCTTCATGATCCATATAACCAATCGTATATACATGAACCATTAAGGAAACAAAAGTCACAACTAACATCATTGTTGCCGTTAAGCGATCAATCATGAAACCTGCTTCAAAGCGAATACCGTCAGATACCATCCACGTATAAACGGTCGCATTATAAGCTTCAGCTGCATTAAACAAATATTGATAAAAAACCCACGCAGCCAGCACAGTCGAAATCGCTACCGACGTAATGGTGATTCGATGTGAAGCAGAGCGACCAATCTTATACCCAAAGACACCAGCGATAAACGCACCAACTAAAGGCGAGAGTAGAATGGTAAGAAAAATATTATGCATTGACATCTACTTAGCCCTTCATCTCACTTAAGTCATCCACATTGATGCTATGTTTATTACGGAATAATAACACCAATAATGCCAAACCAATTGCCGCTTCAGCAGCAGCCACTGTTAGGATGAAAAACACAAAAACCTGACCATTCATATTGCCTTGATAGCTCGAGAAGGCAACAAAGTTTGTATTGACAGCCAACAGCATCAATTCAATACTCATTAAAATAATGATTAAATTCTTACGATTTAAAAAAATACCTGCCAAACTTAAGACAAATAACACCGCACCAAAAACCAGTACATCAGATAACTGCAACAGATCACTCATCACCTGACTCCTTCTCTTTATCTTCTTTAACTGCAACAACTGCAGGCATTTTAACCATGGTTAAACGATCACTTGCCTGTACACGAACCTGTGCGCCAATATCCTGATATAAGGCTTCATGACGATTACGACGACGCAGAGTCAGCACAATCGCTGCTACAATTGCCAACAACAACAACACAGCTGCCAATTCAAATGCATAAAGATATTCAGTAAACAACAACTGACCTAGCATTTTAGTATTGCTATCACCCACTGCTAGCGCAACAGGAGAAGGAAAATGCTCTAATCCAAAAAACTGAGGATTAAGAACCAGTGACATTTCTGCTAAAACAACCACACCCACTGCTATGCCCAATGGCAAATAACGTGTAAACCCTTCACGCAACGGTATTAAATTAATATCCAGCATCATGATGACAAATAAAAACAACACCATCACTGCACCGACATACACTAAAATTAGCACAATACCTAAAAACTCGGCTTGCAATAATAACCAGATACCCGCTGTTGCAACAAATGCCAACACCAAAAACAGTGCCGCACGCACAGGATTGCGCGAACCAATCACACCAAATGATGCCAAGACTGCTGTAGCAGCGAAGACATAAAACAATAGTTTTTCAATACCCATAATGATGATATACCCTTCGTTTATCGGTACTTAGCATCTGCAGCACGATCAGCTGCAATCTGCGTTTCCATTTTGTCACCAAATGCCAGCAACATATCCTTGCTCATCACATGGATGTCACCAGGTTCAAAGGTATACTCAAAAATACGTGTTTCGACAATGGCATCGACAGGACACGCTTCTTCACAAAACCCACAGTAAATACATTTAAATAAATCAATATCATACACTGTTGTACGACGAGAACCATCATCACGTGCTGCTGATTCAATTGTAATCGCATTAGCAGGACAAACTGCTTCACACAACTTACACGCAATACAACGCTCCTCGCCATTATCATAACGACGCAAAGCATGTTTACCACGAAAACGTGGTGACATTGGTGTTTTTTCTTCAGGATACAGGATAGTAATTTTCGGCTTAAAGAAATACTTTAATGTTAACGCCATCCCCTGAAACAATTCCCACAGCGTCCATGTTTTCAGCTGAAACTTAAGTGCTTTAATCATGCAACACCTCCATGAACAAACCAAGGTGCGACCTTAAAGTATGCCATTACACCCACCACAAAAACCCATAGAATCGTTAACGGAATCAGGATCTTCCAACCTAAACGCATAATTTGGTCATAACGATAGCGTGGAAATGTCGCACGGAACCATAAAAACACAAATAACAAAAAGAATACTTTCAAAGATAACCAAACCAAACCAGGTACAAAGCTAAATACTATCTCTAACCCTGGAATACCTTCAAATGGCGACAACCACCCGCCCATAAACATAATAGCAGTTAAGAAAGAAATCAAAATCATCATTGCGTATTCTGCTAAAAAGAATACCGCAAAAGTCATCCCTGAATAGTCAACATGGAAACCCGCCACAATTTCAGACTCACCCTCAGCAACGTCAAACGGCGCGCGGTTGGTTTCAGCAACACCCGAAATAAAATAAACGACAAACATAGGCAATAACGGAATCCAGTACCAAGAGAGCATACCACCCTGCTGACCCATGACAATATCCGTCAAATTCATGCTACCTGCTGTCATAATGACAGTTACCAAAGCGAAACCCATTGCAATTTCGTATGACACTTTTTGCGCCGATGAGCGCAATGCACCTAAAAAAGCATATTTAGAGTTAGAAGCCCACCCTGCAATGACAATACCATAAACACCAATCGACGAAATCGCCAAAATGTAAAGTAAACCCGCATTAATATCTGCAATCACCATACCATCATCAAATGGCACAACTGCCCACACTGCAATGGCTGGTGCAATCGCTAAAACAGGCGCAATTAAAAACAAATAAATATTAGACTGAGAAGGAATAATTATTTCTTTCATTATCAGTTTCAACGCATCGGCAATTGGTTGCAGCAGTCCTGCATAACCCACACGGTTTGGACCTAAACGCACCTGCATATAACCAATAACTTTACGCTCAGCGTAAGTTAAATAAGCAACGGTCAGTAACAATGGCACAATAACCATCATTGCCTGAACCAAAATTACCAGTACGGTTGCCACGTCACTAGGCATCCACTGCGCTAAGAGGATTTGTAAGCTATCAAACATCCGATACTCCTTAGGCAGTTAGTATTAAATAATCAGCTGGCAATGCAGATAGCAATACCAACGGTGCAACAACACACCCTTGTGCTACTTTAACATCAACCACAAAAGGCACACGAACTGAACCAGTCGCTGTTGCTACAGATAATTCACTTTGTCCAGCAAAAGCACTCGCATCCTGTGGATTAACACGTAAAATAGCAGCACCCGCGTGTTCGTGCGCTTGCAACGGCAACGCATGTCTGACCAACATATCTGTTGCATACATCGGCATCAGTGCAACACGAGCTAAACCCTGCTGGATCATTGCTGAGGTTGTCACAGCAGCGATATCAGTTATCGTTATTGCCTTCGCTGCCTTCGCTTTCGCTTTCGCTTGAGCTTCTGCTGTTACCTGATCTAACGATGTAAACTCAAAACCAGACACATTCATTAAGTTACCCAACACACGCAATACTTTCCAGCCTGGTTTTGCATCACCCTGCAAGGATAAAGAAACAGGTGCAAATTGCCACGTTGCATTCGCATTGATGTAAGTTCCTGCAACTTCTGCAAAAGCACCAATAGGCAACATCCAATCCGAAACATCACGTAAGGCAGGAGTATCAAAAGCCGTAACAGAAATCACACGACCCGACAATACCTTAGCATGTGCTAACAACGCATCCTGTGGCTCAACACCCCATAGAATCCAGTTTTTCATGCCCTGCGCCAACATTTTCGCAGTATTTATGCCACCGATGGTGGGCTCTGCACCTACCAAAGTTGCACCCAAACTATTACCCGACTCTGGCAACCAAGCCAAGGTCGCACCCGATAACCTCGCTACCAAAGCTGCTAGCTGTGTTAAACGTCCAAACGAAGGATGAGACTGAGCAATCTGTCCTAAAATAATTAACTTTTTACCATCAACACTAAGCAATTCAGCCATTTTTTGAGCTGTTTCATTGACTGAAATACCAGAGACTAATACTTGTTCCTCTGCTAATAGTGTTTTTTCTGTCGCTAAAGCAACAGCAAGACGCGCAACACTGTCTAACATCTCTGACATAGAGACAATCGCTTTCGCTGCCAGACGATAGTTAAAATCAAAGTCAACAGGGTTAATTGCCATCACCTTAGCACGACCCTGCGTTGCTTTACGCAAACGCTGATTAAGCAAAGGCTGTTCATGACGCAAGTAAGAACCAATCAATAATGCTGTTTTAACATTTTCAACCTGTTCAATTGGCATCGGCAAATAAGGCATCACGCCCACAGCATCTAAACTAAAGTCTTGCTGATGCAAACGGTGATCAATGTTATGACAGCCTTTCGCTTTTAACAGTTTCTGCAATAAATATAATTCTTCAACGGTTGCTGTTGGGCTAATTAATGCGCCGACCGCATTTTTATCGCTATCAAGTTGACCTGTTAGCAAAGCAGAAACCTCAGCAAGTGCTGCTTCCCAACCAATCGCTTGCCACACACCATCGACTTTACGCATTGGCTGTGTTAAACGATTTTGACTTAATCCTGTGTATGAAAAGCGATCACGATCAGACAACCAAACCTCATTAATGCCTTCATTTTCACGCGGAACGACGCGTTTTACATCGCCTTGCTTATGATGAACATAAACGTTAGAACCTAAGCCGTCATGAATTGCAATGGAAGGAGTTGCTGATAGCTCCCAAGCACGCGCCGTGTAACGATAAGGCTTAGAGGTTAACGCCCCAACAGGACACAAATCAATAACGTTACCAGAAAGCTCAGAAATCATTGCCTTGGCAACGTAAGTTCCGATTTCCATATGCTCGCCGCGACCTGTCGCGCCTAGCTCCATAATACCCGCCACCTCTTGTCCAAAACGAACACAACGCGTGCAGTGAATACAACGCGTCATATCTGTTTGAACTAGCGAGCCAATATCATGGTCGCCAACAATACGCTTGCCTTCATTAAAGCGACTGATGTCTTGACCGTAAAGCATAGAAACATCTTGCAACTCACACTCACCACCTTGGTCACAAATCGGACAATCTAAGGGGTGATTAATCAACAAGAACTCCATCACTGCTTTTTGCGCAGCTAACGCTTTAGGAGATTTAGTGAACACTTTCATACCATCGGTAATCGGTGTCGCACAGGCAGGTAACGCCTTAGGCGCACCCGTCACCTCAACAAGACACATACGACAATTAGCCGCTACCGATAATTTTTTGTGATAGCAAAAACGCGGAATCGCAACGCCCGCGTCATCGGCAACGTCAATTAGCATCGACCCTTCACGGGCACGAATGCTTTGACCATTAATTTCAATTTTTACCATTGTGTTGCATCACTCTTCTAGCCAAGGGCACTTACATACGGTCATAAATACTACAGCCATGCTCGATATAATGCTCGAATTCATGACCAAAATGTTTCATAAAACTGGTGACAGGAATAGCCGCAGCATCACCCAAGCCACAAATAACTTTGCCCGTAATACGCCCACCCACATCACGTAACAAAGTTAAATCTTCAGTACGACCTTTACCTTCACGGATACGTTGCACCACACGATGCATCCAACCAGTGCCCTCACGGCAGGGCGTACATTGTCCGCAAGACTCTTCATAATAGAAATAACTCAACCGCTCTAACACTTTAACCATGTCAGTCGTTTCGTCCATAACAATAACCGAACCAGCCCCCAAATAAGAGCCTGCTTTAGCAATACCATCATAATCCATACTCATCGCCATTGCCTTTTCAGCTGGCAAGACAGGTGTAGAAGAGCCACCAGGAATAACCGCCTTTAACTGACGACCTTTCCAAACACCCCCTGCATTTTCAAGCAATGTCTTAAATGGCGTTCCCATGCGTACTTCTTGATTACCTGGTTTTTCAATATGACCCGAAACAGAAAAAAGTTTAGTCCCACCATTATTTGGCTTACCAAGCTCTAAAAACCACTGACCACCTTTTGCTAAAATCATGGGAATGGAAGCAAGAGTTTCTGTATTATTAATGGTTGTTGGACGACCATATAAACCAAAACTAGCAGGAAACGGGGGCTTAAAGCGCGGCATCCCTTTCTTACCTTCAATTGACTCAATCAAGGCTGTTTCTTCACCACAAATATAGGCACCCGATCCTGCATGAACAAATAAGTCAAAATCAAAACAAGAACCAAGAATATCGGTTCCTAAAAACCCAGCAGCACGTGCTTCTTCAACCGCACCTAAATAACGATTAATCGGCTCAATAAATTCGCCACGTACATAGTTGTAACCACGGCTCGCACCAATAACATATGCAGCAATACACATCCCTTCGATAAGCTGATGTGGGTTATAACGCAAAATGTCTCGATCTTTACAAGTACCAGGCTCACCTTCGTCTGAATTACATAGCAAAAATTTTTGTCCTGGCGCACGACGATTCATAAAACTCCACTTTAAGCCAGTGGGAAACCCTGCGCCACCACGCCCACGTAAAGCAGAAATTTTGACTTGATCAATAATTTCTTCAGGAGGCAAATCACCAGACAATACCTTTTTCCAAACCTCATAACCACCATTTTCAACATAAGTCTTTAATGACCACGGCTCAGCTAAATGCAAGGTACGGAAACAATTTTCATTCATCATTGTTACTTACTCCAGCTCTGTCAAAATGGCATCAATTTTTTCAGTCGTCAAATGCTCATGGTAGTGGTCACCAATTTGAAACATAGGCGCACCAACACACGCACCTAAGCATTCAACTTCTTTAATCGAAAACCGTCCATCTGCTGTTACTTCACCAAAATCACTTACGCCCAACTTTTTCTTAAGGTGGTCAACCACTTCATCAGAACCACGTAACATACAGGAAATATTGGTGCAGACACAAATTTTATGCTTACCAACAGGCTTATGTTCATACATCGAGTAGAAGGTGGCAACCTCATATACTTCAATTGGTGCCATATCGAGATAGTCAGCTAACTCATCCATTAGCGCTTGCGTCAAAAAACCGCTATTTGCATTTTGCAATACGGTCAATGCAGGCATAACAGCTGATTTTTGCTTGCCCTCTGGATACTGCGCAATGCAATGATCAACGTCAGCTTTTACTTGTCCTTGAATCATACTCATTAGCGATCAACCTCTCCAAATACGATATCTTGCGTACCAATAATCGCAACCACGTCGGCAATCATATGACCGCGCGACATTTCATCCAACGCTGCCAAATGAGCAAAACCTGGGGCACGAATTTTCAAACGATAGGGCTTATTAGCACCGTCAGAAATCATATAAACACCTAGCTCACCTTTAGGATGTTCAACAGCAGCGTACGCTTCTCCCGCTGGCAAACAATAACCTTCTGTAAACAATTTAAAGTGATGAATCAACGCTTCCATGCTTTCTTTGACATCAGCACGCTTAGGCGCAGCGACTTTTAAATTATTGGTAATCACTTCACCAGGGTTAGCTTTTAGCCACTCGATACACTGACGAATAATTTTGTTTGATTCGCGCATTTCAGCAACACGCACTAAATAACGATCATAACAATCGCCTGTTTTACCAATAGGAATATCAAAATCCATACGGTCATAAACTTCATAGGGTTGCGTTTTACGCAAATCCCACGCGATACCCGAGCCACGCAACATTGGACCTGTAAAACCCAGTTGCAATGCACGCTCTGGCGACACAATCCCAATATCAACTGTACGCTGTTTCCAAATGCGGTTATCCGTTAATAGGGTTTCATACTCATCGATATAGGCAGGAAAACGATCCGTAAAAGCAGTTAAGAAGTCCAACATGCTGCCATGACGCGTTTCATTTAAACGATCCACATCTTTCTTGCTGCGAAATGGCGAATACTCATACTTAGGCATACTATCTGGCAAATCACGATAGACACCACCTGGACGATAGTAAGTAGCGTGCATACGCGCGCCAGAAACCGCCTCATAGCAGTCCATCAAGTCTTCACGTTCACGGAAAGCATAAAGAAATACCGTCATCGCACCAATATCTAAGGCATGCGCACCCAACCATAACAAATGGTTAAGCACACGGGTAATTTCATCGAACATGACACGAATATACTGAGCACGCTCAGGCACTTCCAAGCCCATCAGCTTTTCAATCGTCATAACGTAGGCATGCTCATTAACCATCATCGAAACATAATCGAGACGATCCATATAACCAATTGACTGATTATAAGGCTTATATTCAGCTAATTTTTCTGTTCCACGATGCAATAAGCCAATATGAGGGTCAGCACGTACAATGGTTTCACCATCAAGCTCTAACACTAAACGCAATACACCATGCGCAGAAGGATGCTGAGGACCAAAATTGAGTGTATAGTTACGAATTTCGCTCATCAAACACTTCCTAAATACTCAGTGGGTCGAATAACACGCGGCGTATTCACCCGATTTTCAATACTAACTGGCTCATAAATAACACGATTTTGTACTGGATCATAACGCATTTCGACTTGTCCTTCTAGCGGAAAGTCTTTACGCAACGGATGTCCCACAAACCCATAATCAGTTAACAAACGACGTAAATCAGGGTGATTATTAAATGCAATGCCAAATAAATCGAATGCCTCACGCTCAAACCAGTTTACTGATGCCCAAACATCACACACACTATCTACAACAGGAAAACCATTGTCTTCACAAAACACTTTAACGCGTAAACGCTGATTATGCGCAATCGATAACAAATGTATCACAACCGCAAAACGTGGTTCTGTACTATCCGTCGCTGCTACACGTGTTTCAAAGTCAAAAACACCACGACTAAACCCTTCGTTAACTGCCGCATCTGTTTGCCAATTAACCTGAGCATAGGTGGAATAATCAACACCACACAAATCAATTAATTGCTCAAATGCCAAGGTATCACGTAAATAAAGTGCAACAGGATGCCATTGCGACGTTGGAACAGTCACAGTTAACTCATCAATATTTGACAGAGTACCTTGCACCTGTGGCCAAGCCTGCCGCATAATTTCTAATAAGTGAGAAAGAGAACGCATATGTTATTTTCCTAACTTAACGCGCAATGGTATTTGTGCGCTTAATTTTATTCTGTAACTGAATAATGCCGTACAACAAGGCTTCAGCTGTCGGCGGACAACCAGGAACATAGACATCAACAGGAACAATACGATCACAACCACGCACAACAGCATATGAATAATGATAATAACCACCGCCATTCGCACAAGAACCCATCGAGATTACCCAACGTGGCTCTGCCATCTGATCATAAACTTTACGTAATGCGGGAGCCATTTTATTAACTAAAGTACCAGCAACAATCATGACATCAGATTGGCGAGGACTAGGGCGAAAAATAACACCAAAACGATCTAAATCGTAACGCGATGCACCAGCATGCATCATTTCAACAGCACAACACGCCAAACCAAAAGTCATTGGCCACAAAGAACCCGTACGCGCCCAGTTAATGAGTTTGTCTGCTGTCGTGGTTACAAAACCTTCTTGCAGAACACCTTCTATTCCCATTCCAAGGCTCCTTTCTTCCACTCGTAGATAAAGCCAACGACTAAAATAAACAAAAACATTGCCATCGCTAAGAAGCCAGCCAAACCAATTGTATCGAGCACAACTGCCCAAGGGAACAGAAATGCAATTTCTAAATCAAAAATAATAAATAAAATAGCAACCAAATAAAAACGCACGTCAAACTTCATACGTGAATCTTCAAAGGCTTCAAAACCACATTCGTAGGGGGATAACTTTTCGCTGTCGGGGCGATTGGGTGCTAACAACCAACCTGCAGCAATTGGACCAATGCCAAAGCCGATACCAAGCAGGATAAAAACCAGAACTGGCAGGTAATTTTCTAACATTCTGAACCTCCGTAATAACAACCGAATTTAAAACGCTTAACTAATTTATGGTACCGACGACTGGACTCGAACCAGCACAGCTTGCGCCACTACCACCTCAAGGTAGCGTGTCTACCAATTCCACCACGTCGGCAAAAAAGCGTTTTTTTCGTTATTTCCCAGTTTGAAGGGGCACATCTGCGGGTTGCATGGTACCACTGGTTGCTGGGCTGTCTGTTATCACCGCGTGCTCAGGAGTGCTTACCACGCTATTACTTTCAGACTGCTTTGTAGACAAATAAGCTAGGGTTAAGCTTGTCACAAAGAAGAACGTCGCTATTATAGCAGTAGTTCGGGATAAAAATGAAGCAGAACCACGCGAACCAAACACACTTTGTGATGAACCACCACCAAAACTTGCCCCTGCATCCGCACCTTTTCCCTGTTGAATCAATACCAAACCGATTAATGTTAGCGATAACAAAATATGAACAATTAAAATTATTTGCATCATAAAACTAACCTATTATTTGGGTTGCGCACTGGCATAGATACGAGCAAAATCGTCTGCATTTAACGCAGCACCACCGATTAAGCCACCATCAACGTCAGGTTGAGAAAAAATAAATGCTGCATTATCAGGTTTAACGCTACCACCATATAAAATGCGCATTGCTGCAGCCATTGAACCATCAAGTTGCGCTAAACGCTCACGAATAAATGCATGGATTTCTTGTGCTTGCTCAGGTGAAGCAGTGCGTCCTGTACCAATTGCCCACACAGGCTCGTATGCCACAATCGCTTGCTCCCACCCATCCACGCCAATAATACTACTAACTGCATCTAACTGTGCTGCAATAATGTTTTGTGCCTGACCTGATTCACGCTGCTCTAATGTTTCACCAACACAAACTAACGGAATTAACCCCGCATCTAAAGCTACTTTTACTTTTTGCGCCACAACATCATTGTCCTCACCATATAAAGCACGACGCTCAGAGTGTCCTACAATAACATACTGACAACCAATATCAGAGAGCATAAACCCTGCAACTTCACCTGTATACGCACCTGGCGAGGCAATAGTGGCTAAATTTTGCGCACCAACATGCACACCAGAGTGCGCTGCAGCACCAACTGCCTGCGCTAAATACACTGCTGGTGGACACACCAACAATGTTACATTATCCTGTAAAACTACTTTCGAGGTAAGAGTCTTTACCATATCAGTGGTAAATGCTACCGAACCGTGCATTTTCCAATTACCAGCTACCATCATTTGACGCATTGTTGTCTCCCAATAAAACCTGTCAAGTTTACCGTTGAAACAGATTCATTGCAACCTATCATGAATTTAACCTCCATAAACATCCACCACAATAGATTCTAAATGATGAACTAATTGCTTTACTTGTATTGCATCTCGCCCTTCTACCATAATACGAATTAGTGGCTCTGTACCTGACAAGCGAATTAGTAATCGTCCATCTTTACCTAAAAGCGTTTCTGCCTCATTAATAGCTTCTAAAACACGCTCATTATCAATTGCTTTAATTTTTTTAGAAAGACGGACATTAACCAGCTCTTGTGGATAGCGAATAAAACCTTGCTTTAGGGCATTTAATCCTACTTTACGCTTCACAAGCACACTCAATACTTGCAATGCTGAAACAATACCATCTCCCGTCGGAATTTTATCTAAACAAAGCACATGACCCGATGGTTCAGCACCATAATTTAGCCCTTCTGCCATGAGTTTTTCCATCACATGACGATCACCAACAGGCGTACGATGAAAATCAATCCCTTGCTTACGGCAGTAATTTTCTAATCCCATATTGCTCATTACTGTACCAACAATGCCTTTAACAGGTGTGTCTTGACCACTCATAATAATAAAAAGAATATCATCGCCATCAAGCACGGCACCTGTGTGATCAACCAAAATTAAACGATCGCCATCCCCATCAAGTGCAACGCCTAAGTCGGCTTTTTCACGCAACACCGAGCGTTGCAAAGCAGCAGGATCAGTTGCCCCGACACCGTCATTAATATTCAACCCATTAGGGGTATTACCAATAACTAATACTTCGGCGCCCAGCTCAGTAAAAACATGAGGTGCAACCTGATAAGTTGCGCCATTAGCACAATCAACAACAATTTTTAATCCGTTTAAGCGATACCCATGCGCCATAGTGCTTTTGCAAAACTCAATATAACGACCAGCAGCATCATTAATACGAGAAACCTTACCTAACAACTGAGAAGGAACACAAATCATAGGCTCCTCCATCATTGCTTCAATCGCCTGCTCTAACTCATCACTAAGTTTACGACCATCACCATTGAAAAACTTAATACCATTATCATAGTAAGGATTATGAGAAGCACTAATAACAACACCTGAAACAGCACCAAAGGTTTTTGCAATATAAGCAATTGCAGGGGTTGGCATTGGTCCGA
Source organism: Francisella tularensis subsp. holarctica (assembly GCA_945874205.1). Taxonomy (GTDB): domain Bacteria; phylum Pseudomonadota; class Gammaproteobacteria; order Thiomicrospirales; family Thiomicrospiraceae. Next base: position 4,026 of record CAMCGI010000012.1, on the reverse strand, counting down.
GTAAGCGTACATCCACACCCGCAGCAGCAAAACCCGCCTCTAAAGCAGACTCAAACAAATAACCTGAAATGCGCGTATCTTTACCAATAATAACGGGAGCATTACTAACTTGCTTTAATACCATGCCAGCAGCCCAACCGAGCTTCATCGCCATCTCAGGGGACATACCCTCTGAACCGACACGACCACGAATACCATCGGTGCCAAAGTATCGTTTTTTTGCTTTTATTGCCATGGTTTACCCCAACTTATTTATTGAATTCAAATGCACCCAAAGCGGATGCGACGGTTAATGCGTCATGCGTCTGTGCAACATCATGAACACGCACAATTTTTGCACCGAGTCGAACAGCCTCAACTGCCGCTGCGACACTACCAACCTGACGATCAAGCGGATTAACTCTCCCTGTCAACTCCCCTATCATACGCTTACGAGAAACGCCAGCCAATACAGGAAAGCCTAAAGCAACTAATTCTGGTAGAGCACGAAACAAGGTAATATTATGTGCCAAGTTTTTACCAAAGCCAAATCCTGGATCTAACACGATACGTGCTTTATCCACAGACAAATCAGCAACACGACTTTGTAAAAAAGCTTGCACATCCTGCACGACATTATCATAAACAGGCTGATTTTGCATTGACTGTGGCTCACCTTGAATATGCATCACACATAAAGTAGTATCAGGATAAGCGCGAACAACATCAACCGCATTGAGCAACTGAAAAGCACGCACGTCATTAATCATTTCAACCCCAATCGACAACGCTTCCTGCATGATCTCAGGTTTACTCGTATCAATCGAAAGTGGCATATTTGTTACACTGCGCAATGCAATTAGCACTGGCATAAGCCTATCTAACTCTTCCTGTATACCAATTGCTTGTGCACCTGGTCTCGTTGATTCTGCACCTAAATCGAGAATATGAGCACCCTCTGTAATAAGCTTTTGGGCATGACGCAATGCGTTATCACGTTGAAAAAAATGACCACCATCCGAAAATGAATCGGGGGTGATATTCACCACCCCCATAACCCAATACTTCTGAGATTGCCAATCAATCATACTTCAATCAATGCCATTTAGGTTGTGCATCACTTGGCGTTGCATTTTCTGCAACATCAGTAGTTAACACTGCCTGTTTCGCATTATCATCGGACATTGATGCTGGTGGTTGAGTGCTCGAAATATCTGCTATATCATCATTCCAACCTGCAGGTGCATCGGGAAAACGACCCTCATTCATGATTTGCGCAATTTGCACATCATCAATCGTTTCATATAACATTAAGGCATCTGCCATAATGTGTAACTTGTCACTATTTTCTTGCAGAATTCGTTCTGCACGCTGGTAGTTAGTTTCGATAAAACGATGAATTTCATCGTCAATAAGCTTACCTGTTTCAGGAGATAATGCTTTAGTACGCGACATACCACCCCCTAAAAATGGATTGCTATTATCTTCTTCTTCGTACATCTGCGGACCAAGCTTATCTGACATACCCCACTTCATCACCATACTACGCGCTAACGAAGTTGCACGCTCGATATCGTTACTCGCACCCGTTGTCACAGCATCAACACCAAAAATCATTTCTTCGGCAATACGACCACCATATAAACTCGACAACTGACTTTCAAGACGACGTTTGCTGTAGCTATAACGATCTTCTTCGGGCAAGTACATAGTCACCCCTAAGGCACGACCACGCGGAATAATACTTACTTTATAGACAGGATCATGCTCAGGCATCAAGTGCCCAATAATCGCGTGCCCTGCTTCATGATAAGCCGTTAACTTTTTCTCAGCTTCATTCATTACCATTGATTTACGCTCAACACCCATAATGATTTTGTCTTTTGCTTTTTCAAAATCAAGGTGATTCACTTTTTCCTTACCCATACGTGCCGCAAACAATGCTGCCTCGTTGACCAAGTTCGCTAAATCAGCACCAGAAAAACCTGGTGTTCCACGCGCAATCGCACCTGGTTTCACACCCTCTTCCATAGGCACTTTGCGCATATGAACTTTAAGAATTTGCTCACGACCACGCACATCAGGTAAACCGATAGTAACTTGTCGATCAAAACGACCTGGACGCAATAATGCTGGGTCTAATACATCAGGACGGTTAGTGGCAGCAATAACAATACTTCCCTCATTGCCTTCAAAGCCATCCATTTCAACCAACATCTGGTTTAATGTTTGCTCACGCTCATCGTTGCCACCCCCCATTCCTGCGCCACGTGAGCGCCCGACAGCATCGATTTCATCAATAAAAATAATACACGGCGCGTGAGCTTTGGCTTGTTCAAACATATCGCGCACACGAGAAGCACCAACACCAACAAACATTTCAACGAAATCAGAACCTGAAATCGTAAAAAATGGTACTTTTGCCTCACCAGCAATCGCTTTAGCCAGTAAAGTTTTACCCGTACCTGGAGGACCTACCATTAACACGCCACGCGGAATTTTACCACCTAGCTTGCGATACTTCTCTGGATCACGCAAGAAGTCAACAATCTCATGCACTTCTTCTTTTGCCTCATCAGCCCCAGCAACATCATCAAAAGTTACCTTGACCTGATCTTCTGACTGCATTCGTGCTTTACTTTTACCAAACGATAAAGGACCGTTTTTACCGCCCAAACCACCCGCTGAGCGCATAAAGAAAATCCATACCGCAATGAGTAATAGCATTGGGAACCAAGAAATGAACATTTGCATCAAAACGCTTTGTTTTTCAGGTGGTGGCACAGTAATCACAACATTATGATTGAGTAAATCACCTACTAAACCAGGATCACCAGGATTAAACGTCATGAAGTGTTCACCACTGGCATAGAAGCCATGAATAGTACGACCATCCATATCAACACGTGCGACACGATCTGACTTAACCTCATTAATAAACTGCGTATAATCGATACGATGCGGATTACCAGCACGTGACTCTTCTGGAGTTCCTTGAAATTGATTAAACAAAATCAACGTAACCGCAGCCAATACCATCCAAACCAATAGGTTTTTCATAAAATCATTCATTCACTTATTTCCATTATGAGGATTCTTGCGGGCGATAACCACGCGCCAACACATAAACTTCGACACTACGACCACGAGAAGCCTTAGGTTTTTTTAATTGTACCTTAGTAAAGACCCTTCTGACATCTTTTAAAAAAGCATCAAAACCCTCACCCTGAAATACCTTTATAAGGAGATCACCGCCAGGTTTCAAGACTAAGTGAGAAAAAGCTAAAGCTAATTCAGATAAATAAATTGATCGTGGAATATCAACCCCTTTAATACCCGATGTATTAGGTGCCATATCAGATAGAACGATATCTACAGGACGACCATCAAGTGCTGCCAATAACTGCTCAAGCACTTCATCTTCTCGAAAGTCACCTTGCAAAAATGTAGCGCCATCAAGCGGTACAATCGGTAATAAATCTAATCCAATGACAATACCTGTTTCACCAACACGCTCAATCGCCCATTGACTCCAACCACCTGGTGCTGCCCCTAAATCAGCAACAACCATACCAGGGCGCAATAATTTATCTTTTTCATCTAGCTCTTTGAGCTTATAAGTTGCACGCGAGCGATAGCCTTCTTTTTGTGCTAATAACCAAAAGGGATCAGAAAAATGTTCTTTTAGCCACGATTGTGACGATTTTGTTCGTGCCATATACCCTAATCTTGTTACAATAGTTTGTTATACGATATTTTCTAAAGGAACTTGCGTCCATGTTATCAAACAGCCAAATCAAATTTTTACGTACCTTAGCCCATCATCGCAACCCAATGTTGTGGATTGGTGCGTCAGGTGTAACCGAATCTGTTATTACTGAGCTAGATATTACTCTAAATACACATGAATTGGTTAAAGTTAAAATACTTAACGATGATCGCGAACAACGTAAATTGATTATTGACGCCATTATCAATGCTAGCGGTGCTAATAAAATTCAAACGATTGGTAAAATGGCTATTTTATATCGTCCTAATTTACAAACC
>CAMCGI010000011.1 GCA_945874205.1 Francisella tularensis subsp. holarctica | reverse complement strand
GTCCCTCTTCATACTCTGCTGGAATACGAAAATCAACAGCAACGGCACCCGCACCAATCGATGACTTAACCTTAGCAGCATCAACCATTTCTGCCCCTGATAGTGACATCGGAGTATCTATAGCGAAAGTAACAGCAGAAAATAATAACGATACACTTGCAACCAACGTAGCAAATTTCTTCATAATAAATATCTCCAAATTTAATTTTTAACTTTAATGACGCGAATTACGCACAATCAAAAATAATACGTAAACTTACTCGTATTATTAGTGTCGCATCCGCTTACGAATCTACGCTCACGTAGAATAAAGTTAACAGAGTAACTTTGCAACTATCGTCGGAATATCCACCAACCCAAAATACGTTTCAACCATTCAAAAAATGCCGATTCAACTTGCTCATTACGTTTTAAATCCACTGCCATCTTAGAAAGCTTAACTGTTCCCGATTCAGTGCTTAGTCGTTTTTCAATAGCAACTTGCATTTCTGGGGTTTCGCGCGTAAAAGCACGAATAAAATCATCAACACATTCTGTTTCGGTATGCTCACGACGTGCTAACCAATGTTGCGCATTGGCATCAGTAGCTTCAGGGGTCGTAGAGCTAACAATATGATGTGCTTGTGCCTGTGTATGCGCAGCATCACCATCAAAGCGTAAATTTAAGACAATTTCACTATCCGAGTAATCACGCCATAATCGACGAATACGCGCAATGATCTCCTCCCGTGTTGCTAAAACGCCAACACTACTCTTCTGCTCTAAACGCGCTTCAATAAGCGGTATTGCCTCTATAAACTCATGTGATTCAAGTTGCGCTAATAAATCAGCGACATTAATACGCAATACTGCGTCTTGACTTGAAGATAAAATCTGTTCAATTTCATCTGCCAATCTCTGCTTATCCGATAATTTTTTTAACTCTAGTTCATATAACTCATCATTAAATGGCAGCCCTAAATTAGCAGTCAGCATTGAAATGAGTGGAACAACTTGACGCAAGCCACGCTTTGGATTATCCAGTAAATCATATACTGCCGTTGCGACAGATTCTGAAGATCCCGAGGAGATTAGTTTACCGTCACTTAAGCGTCGCATCCCATGCTGAGCAACAAACGCTTGTGCAACATGTCGAATCATTGCCTCATCTAAGTCTGACAAATCAAACAGTTCGCGATCACCAGTTTCCATTGTTTTATCCTTACTTAATCACGTCGACGACGTGCTGACACAGTGTGGGACAATAGTCCAACCCGAATATTTCCTACTGGTACACAAGAGCACATTAAACACTCACCTGACTCCAAAGGAAAGTTAGGCGTCTTTGTATAACCTACTTCTCCTTCAACTAAATAAGCAAGACACGCGCCACAATTACCACTGCGACAACTAGAACGCACAGGCAGTCCTGCTTTATCCAAGACTTCTAGCACAGAAGACTCGTGCTGCCATTGATGAACACCCTGCTCATCAACAGCGATTTTAGCAATTGGTAAGCTATTTTGATCTTGCAATGATAAAATACGCGGCTTCTTTTTACCCCATAACCAACCTAACATTACACCTCTCCCTTAAACTTTACTTAACATTAGACCCTATTTAGTTTAGAATTAAGCCATCATTCCTAACCATATCACGCCAAAAACCATGCACCAAGCCAGCGCACTACATGAAGCAACATATCGCTCACTTGAGCACTATTTTGCCACGCTTGACGGTCAAATACCCACAAATTTGCACGCTATTGTCACGCAAGAGGTCGAACAAGCGTTAATTGCATTTGTTATGCGTCGCACAGGCAATAATAAAAGTATGAGCGCCAAATGGCTGGGCATTAATCGTAATACCTTACATAAAAAACTTGAACAATACGATTTACTACAATAGTAACTAATCATCCCTCTAGGAGAATAACATGCTTAAACCTGTTAAACGCGCCCTACTCAGCGTTTCTGATAAAACTGGGCTTATCGACTTTGCTCGCACTCTCAATAACATGGGTGTTGACTTGTTATCAACAGGCGGTACATTCAAAGCGATTACCGAGGCTGGCATTCCTGTTACCGAAGTATCTAGCTACACAGGCTTTCCAGAAATGATGGACGGTCGTGTTAAAACATTGCATCCCAAAGTACATGGTGGCTTACTAGGTCGCCGTGGTACAGACGATGCCATTATGGCAGAGCATGGTATCAAGCCAATCGACTTGCTTGTGGTTAACTTGTATCCTTTTGAGGCAACGGTTGCAAAAGCGAACTGCAGCCTAGAGGATGCCATCGAAAACATCGATATCGGTGGTCCTGCTATGTTGCGTGCTGCGGCAAAAAACCATGATGACGTTGCTGTGATTACGGATATTAGCGATTATGGTCGCATTGTCGAAGAAATGACAACCAATAATGGACAGCTTTCACACGCTACTCGTTTTGATCTTGCTATTAAAACCTACGAAACGACTTCTCGTTACGATGGCGCGATTGCCAACTACTTTGGCGCACGCTTAGGCGAAGCAACATTTGAGCAGCCTGCCGACTTCCCTCGCACGTTTAGCAGTCAGTTTGTGAAAGCGCAAGACTTGCGTTATGGTGAAAACCCACATCAAAAAGCTGCTTTCTATACTGAACGCAACACGACAGAAGCGTCCATTTCGACTGCGCGTCAGTTACAAGGTAAAGAATTATCCTACAACAATATCGCAGACACTGATGCAGCGCTAGAGTGCGTTAAGTCATTCGTAAAACCTGCCTGTGTTATCGTCAAACACGCTAACCCGTGTGGTGTCGCTGTGAGTTTGGATGGTATCCGCACTGCTTACGACTTGGCATATGCTACTGATACAGAGTCAGCTTTTGGTGGCATTATTGCCTTCAACCGCCCCCTCGACGCAGATACAATGCAAACGATTATTAGCCGTCAGTTTGTCGAAGTCATTATTGCACCAGAAGTGTCGCAAGAAGCATTAACTATTGCTGCCAGCAAACCAAACGTGCGCGTAATGTCTTGTGGGGCACTACCAGAGTCGCGTACGCCATTTTTAGACTACAAACGTGTTAATGGTGGCTTATTAGTACAATCTGCCGATATGGGCATGATTAGCAGCAACGACTTAAAAATTGTGACGCAACGTATCCCTACTGAAAGTGAAGTTCACGATCTTATTTTTGCTTGGAAAGTAGCGAAATATGTTAAATCGAATGCCATTGTTTATGCCAAAAACCGTCAAACTATTGGTGTTGGTGCAGGGCAAATGAGCCGTGTTAACTCAGCACGCATCGCAGCAATTAAAGCTGAACATGCAGGACTAGCTGTCAAAGGGGCTGTTATGGCATCCGATGCCTTCTTCCCTTTCCGTGATGGTATCGACAATGCAGCAGCGGCTGGTATTTCTTGTATCATTCAACCTGGTGGCTCGATGCGCGATCAAGAAGTCATTGATGCAGCTAACGAGCACGGTATGACAATGGTCTTTACAGGAATGCGTCATTTCCGTCATTAACTTCATCTAAAAGGAAAAGGTCATGACGCAATTATTGTATTGGATAGTGCTGTCACTGACCTTTTTGCTTAATGCCTGCGCACAGAAAGATAAAATGCCTCACAACACAGAGCAACTCATTGTCTTTACTGCCCCTGATTGCGATTTTTGTACACAATTTAAACGTGACATTCTCGAGCACTGGCAAGCAGAGCTTCCCATTCAAGAAATCTCTGGCAGTGAAGCACCAACAGGCTTAACGCTCGAAAAAACATTATTTGCCACGCCAACCATTGTCTTATTCAAACAAGGCAAAGAAGCGTCACGCTATACAGGCTACGATGGCAATAAAATGCGCTTTTGGAAATGGTTAGGCTTTCAATTATTAACATCAGAACAACAACGCATTGCTTTTGAACAAGGCACAGAACGCCCTTTTACGGGTTCACATCTTGATGAAAAACGCAAGGGGACTTTTGTTGATCCCATCACAGGTGCACCAATATTCAAAACCGATACTAAGTTTAACAGCGGCACAGGCTGGCCAAGCTTTTTTAATCCTATCGAAGGATCAATTACCTACCATGAAGACAGTGAGCATGGCATGAAACGTATCGAGGTGCGTAGCGCTAGCTCTGGCATTCATTTAGGACATATTTTCGATGATGGTCCGCCACCAACAGGTAAACGCTATTGCATTAATGGTAATGTCTTGAAATTTATTCCTGACAACCATTAAGATTGCTAATTATTTTTAACTCACTTTCCACAAAAGGAAAAAACAATGAAAAAATTAACACTTTCACTCGCACTACTTGCTTGCACAAATTTTGCCTTTGCCAATGGGCACGGCGTACACTGGAGTTATGGTGGTAACGAAGGAGCAGAATATTGGGGTTCACTTAGTCCTGATTATGCTACGTGCAATACAGGTAAAAATCAATCTCCTATCGATATTAGCAATACACTAGAAGCAGAAACACCCACAATTAACTTTACCTATAATGCAATTGGTAATGAAGTCGTCAATAATGGGCACACGATTCAAGTCAATGCACTCGAAGGCAGCAGTATTGTGCTACAAGGTCATCGCTATGCACTGAAACAATTTCACTTTCATGCACCGAGTGAAAATACAGTTGATGGTAAATTTTATCCTTTCGAGGCACATTTAGTTCATCAAGATGATAAAGGTAATTTGGCTGTTGTTGCCATATTTTTTAAAGAAGGGGATGAAAGCTCACTTTTAAAAGAAATTTGGTCGCTTATGCCTAAAAAAGCAGATGTCAAGGTTACATTGCCTAATTCAGTAAATCCACTTTATTTGCTACCCGATTCGACAGATTACTACCGATTCAATGGCTCACTAACAACACCACCTTGCACAGAAGGGGTTACGTGGTTGGTCATGAAACAACCGATAACGGCTTCCAAAACACAAATCAAACAATTCCAAAAAGTTATGGGACATCCCAACAATCGTCCTGTTCAACCAGTCAATGCACGTCCTGTTCTGAACTAATCTCATTATCCATTCTCTTTAGCCGCCACTACTTGGCGGCTTTTTTATTCGTCAAAATACCGCCAAGGCTTTATAATAGAGACATCTCGTTACCTTCGGAAAAGCATCTACAATGAATATTCTCGTTATCGGCAATGGCGGTCGTGAACACGCCCTTGCTTGGAAATTAGCACAATCACCCAAAGTAAGCGCTGTTTTTATTGCACCAGGTAATCCAGGTAGTGCCAGCGAAGCCAAATGCCAAAATGTGCCTATCGCAGCAACTGATGTGTCAGCCCTCGTTACCTTTGCACAAGCCAATGCTATTGCGTTAACTGTTGTTGGTCCAGAAGCTCCCTTAGCAGTTGGAATAGTAGATGCCTTTCGTGCCGCTGACTTACCCATCTTCGGACCGACTAAAGCAGCTGCCCAACTCGAAAGCTCAAAAGCCTTTGCTAAAGACTTTATGGCACGTCATCACATCCCTACCGCTTTTTATCGCGTCTTTAATGGCGAAGAGCAAGCGCAAGCATTGGCTTACGTGCGCGAACAAGGTGCGCCCATTGTACTCAAAGCAGACGGCTTAGCTGCTGGTAAAGGGGTGATTGTCGCTATGACACTAACAGAAGCTGAAGAAGCTGTTAATGATATTTTAGGCGGTAAATTTGGCAGTGCTGGTGCGTGCTTAGTCGTTGAAGAATTTTTAACAGGTGAAGAAGCCAGCTTTATTGTGATGTGCGATGGTAAAAATAGTATTTCTATGGCAAGCAGCCAAGATCACAAAGCACGTGACAATGGCGACAAAGGACCTAATACAGGCGGCATGGGTGCTTATTCGCCTGCACCAGTGGTTACACCAGATGTGGAAGCACGCATTATCGAGCGCATCATTAAACCCGTTTTAGCTGGTATGGCAAGCGAAGGCAATCCTTACACAGGATTTTTATATGCAGGCTGCATGATTGACCCACAAGGCAATCCGAAAACGCTTGAGTTTAACTGCCGTTTTGGCGACCCAGAAACACAACCCATTATGATGCGCTTACAGTCAGATTTAGTTGACTTAGTTGAGGCAGCATTAGCAGAGAAGCTAGATATCACCACAACACAATGGGATAGTCGTGTTGCTCTTGGTGTGGTCATGGCAGCCGCACACTACCCAGATGAACCACAAAAAGGCGATATCATCACAGGTATTGATGGCGCACAAGTAACAGGCGCAAAAGTATTCCAAGCGGGTACAAGCACCGATGCGCAAGGCAATGTTATTACCAATGGTGGACGCGTTTTATGCGTCACTGCCTTAGGCAATACAACAGCACAAGCACAGCAAGCCGCCTACGCGGCACTAAGCAAAGTTGGCTTTGATGGTGCGTTTTATCGAACAGATATTGGCTATCGCGCTGTTGCTCGCGAGCAAAAATCATAATTAAAATGCACAAAATTGATTTTAAGTAATGCTTAGGTAATACTTACCAAGTAAAATAAGAAACTAACCAATAAGGAGCATCACAATGCACGTAGAAAACCACCCTTCATTAGCAAATGAATTTCCAGAATTTAAAGAAAAAATTCATACTCTAAAAATGGAAAATGCTCGTTTCGCTAAGTTATTTGAAGAGTACAACACAGCCGATACTGAAATTTTACGTATCGAAAATGGTGCTGAACACGCTGGTGATTTCGATTTAGAAACCATCAAAAAACAGCGTTTACACTTAAAAGATCAATTATATAGCATGCTAACAGCAGCTTAATTAATTGTCTTGAGCCCAAAAAAGCCCGAATAAATTATTCGGGCTTTTTTATGCACGCTAAAAACAAAAAAGCCCACCAAAAGGTGGGCTTCTTCGAGCAGAAAGCAGCGAATTAACGCTTCGAGAACTGCGGACGACGACGCGCGCCGTGCAGACCCACTTTCTTACGTTCAACTTCACGAGCATCACGAGTCATTAACCCTTGAGCACGTAAAGGGATACGATTTTCTTCATTAAAAGCAACTAATGCACGTGACAAACCATGACGGATTGCACCTGCTTGACCAGTAGTACCACCACCAGCAACCGTTACTAATAAATCAAAACGATCACCAGAACCTGTCACAACAAACGGTTGACGTACGATCATATGATCAGTCTCACGTGGGAAGTGTTGTTCTAACGAACGACCGTTAATCACAATTTTGCCAGTGCCTGGACGTAGAAAAATACGAGCAGTCGAGCTTTTACGACGACCAGTGCCTAAGTACTGTTCAATAGCCATAATCCTAAACTCCTCTTAAATATCTAACGCCACAGGCTGTTGTGCAGCATGTGGATGAGTATTGCCAGCAAACACTTTCAGTTTACGGTACATATCACGACCCAATGGGCCTTTTGGTAACATGCCTTTGACAGCAAGTTCTAGTACGCGCTCTGGTGAACGTTCAATCATTTTTTCAAATGACGCTGACTTCATATTACCAACATAACCAGTATGACGGTAGTACATTTTGTCGGTACGCTTAGCACCTGTTACGGCGATTTTTTCAGCGTTAACAACAATAATGTAATCACCACAATCAACGTGTGGTGTATAAATAGCTTTATGCTTGCCACGTAAGCGAGAAGCGATTTCGGCTGCTAAACGACCTAATATTTTACTATCGGCGTCGACCACATACCAATCGCGTTTAACTTCGAGTGGCTTGGCTACAAATGTTTTCATTCCAGTTTTTTCCTTTCAAAAGCAACTAAGCTTCATTAAATTTCGGGTTTTAAGGGAAAGGGACTCGAAATTATAGCCGAAATCCCTTTTTAATAAAAGATGATTCTTCCCTAAAAAATCACTTATATTGCGCGAGACGCTGCACGTTTAGCACCATAATATTCATAAATATAGTACACCAACGGAATCGCAACCAAGGTTAAGGCAGTTGAAACGAATGTACCAAAAATTAAGGACACAGCCAAACCACCAAACACAGGATCGGTAATCATAATAGCAGAGCCTAAAATAATTGCCAAAGCTGTTAATAAAATAGGACGGAATCGCACTTTACCAGCCTCAATCACAGCTTCTTTTAACGGCTTTCCTTGAGCACGATATTCTAAAATAAAATCTATCAGTAATAATGAGTTGCGCACAACAATCCCTGCCAGCGCAATGACACCAATCATTGAGGTAGCTGTAAATGCTTGCCCCGTAATCCAATGCCCAGGAAAAATACCAATCATGGTTAACGGAATCGCCCCCATGACAATAACAGGCAGCATAAATGACTTATAGTAACCGACCAAAATGAGGTAAATAAAGACCAATGCAACAATAAAGGCACTTCCCATATCGCGAAATACATCTAAGGTTAAGCGCATTTCACCACCCCACAATAGCGTATTATCCATAACATCTTTAGCCTGTGCTTCGACAAAACTTAAATTAGCTGTTTGAAAACGAATACCTGATTGTGGTAAAGGCTGATTATCAATCCATTTGTCTGCAGCTAATACAGCATAAACAGGACTAGAGGTAATCAACTCACCACCAACAAATACCACAGGATGCTGGTTTTTAGTGTAAATCGGTTTTGCTGTCGTGATATGTTTAATCGTCGCTAAAGCAGATAAAGGAACAGACTCTCCTACCATATTTGTCACACGCAAAGAAATAAGTTGCTCCGCAACGGTTCTATCACTACGTGGCAAACGTACCAAAATATCAACAGGTTCACGAGCATCATCTAAGTGCAACGTACCAATACTAAACCCTGTTACATAGTCACGTAACATTTTAGCAACTTTAGCAGGCACAACCCCAATCAAATTAGCACGTTCACGATCAATGCTAATTTCGTAAGTATCTGTATCCGCAGTGACCGAATTATCTTGATTGATCATGCCATAAACACCGTGCATTTTAGCGTCTATTTCATCGGCAGCAATGCGTAATTTGGCGTAATCTGGACCATATAATTCAGCCATAATTTGCGCTTGTACAGGTGGACCTGGTGGTGTTTCATAAATTTTAATTTTTGCATTGCTATGTGCCACACGCACACTATTCAATGCTTCATTTAGCGTGTAAGCAATTTCGTGCGATGTTTGTACTCGATGATGCTTATCAACCAAATTAACACGAATTTGTGCAAAATTATTCCCTTTACGAATCACGTCCCCTCGCACTAACGCTGCAAAATCAACAGGTGCTGGCTCACCTGTAAAAATTTGATAATTGCTAATATATTGTGTGTTCGCTAACAATTGTCCGACTGCTTGCGCAACACTTTCTGTTGACTCTAACGCAGTACCTGTAGGCATATCCACCTGTAGTAAGAACGTATTGGTGTTGTCATTGGGTAGCATTTTAAGCTCAACACCCATCGCACTTTGCGGACCATTCATGCCTGATGAACGAATAAACTGCCACGCTGGCATCATTAGTGCACCAATTAACAAAACAACCACAGTACCCAAAAAGATATTACGACGTGTACGACTATCAATCATTGGCGTAATGACTGCTTCGTACATACGCTGCAATATATCTTCTTTGGGTGTCTGCTTTTCATTCATTGATGCAGTCAATGCCATATGTGCTAATGCTTTTTTAGTCAAAAAGACGCGTGCAGCCCACGGCACGACAATATAGGCAATGAGTAAAGAGGCAACCATAGCAACAGGAACATTAAAGGGAATCGGTGCCATAAACGGCCCCATCATTCCTGTCACAAATGCCATAGGAATAAACGCTAAAATAACCGCCATGGTTGCAACGTTAGTCGGATTACCAATTTCATTGGTAGCACGAATAAACAGTGCGTCCAACCCACCAGCAGGCACACCGTGATGCAAGTGACGATGAATATTTTCAATAACCACAATCGCAGCATCAACCAGTAAGCCGAGCGACAAAATCAAAGCAAACAAGGTAATTCGATTAATTGTTTGACCCGCTAACAAGCCAACCATAAAAACAACAAATAAAATTAAAGGCACTGTCAGCGTCACAATTCCCGCTTCTCGCCAGCCCAAAAACAAGACAAGAATAACAATAACCGAACCAATCGCAATTAATAAATGTTCGCCAAGCGTATTGACAGCTTCGTTCGCTTTTTCACCATCATCTCGGGTAACAGTTACAATCACATCAGCAGGAATCATACTGGCTTTGAGCTCATCCAACTTTGCCAATACGTCGCTAGCAACATCAACTGCATTGGTTCCTGCTTTTTTGGCAATGGATAACGTTAATGCTGGCAAAATACCATCAGCAGCATGAACACTATCAGCACCAAAACCGATATGAGAAAAGCTGTCGACTTCTTTACCACCCTCTTCAACATCAGCAACATCTTTTAGGTAAATTGCTTTTCCTTTTTCCACCCCAATAATAATATCGCCCACTTCTGCTGCAGAGCCTAAATAGCCTTTAACACGCAACGGATGACTTAAGTTATTACTGACAACCTCTCCTACTGGTAAAGACGCATTCGCACCTTTTAACATATCGCTAACTTGGTTTAAAGTAATGCCTGTTAGGGTTAGTCGTTGCGCATCGAGCCAAATATTAACTGTGCGAGGAGAGCCGCCCGATACATTGGTATAAGACACACCAGGAATATTACGCAACTGTTCTAATACTTTCATACCCACATCACGCAACGCCATACCATCTAACATAGGGCTACTCAATGTGAGCGTCATAATAGGCACATCATCAACGTTAATGGGACGAACTAACGGCTCTAGCGTATCAGGTGGTATTTTGTCACGATTGTGCATCAACTGACTATACAGTTTAACTAAAGAATCTTCTTGATCTTCGCCAACTTTGAATTGTACTGTAACCACACCCACATCATTAGTAGCGTAACCAAAAGTGTTTTCGACACCTGATAATGAATTAAGCAATGCTTCAAGTGGCTTTACCACCATATTAGACACTTCAACAGGCGTTGCACCTGGTTTTGGTACGATAATGTTAGCAGCAGGAACAATAATTTGCGGATTATATTCACGAGGCGTTAATAATAACGCCATCATCCCTGCCAAGGTTAATGCTACCATAATCATGGCAGTAATTTTGGAGTGGATAAACGTTTTAGCCAATTTACCCGCGCTGTTTAAAGGCGCATCGTCATGATGTTCAGCCATTACTGACCTCCATTCACAATATGGTCACCATTACGTGCAGGATATTGACTTGATAACAACACCTGCTCACCCAAGACTAACCCTGCTTGCACTTCGATTTTATCGCCTTGTGTTAACCCAGTACGTACCATACGAAAATGTGCGATACCCTCGTTATCCACAACAAATAACCCTAATATGCCGCCACGCACTTGCACAGCGGTACTAGGAACAAGCAATGTTGTACGCTCACCTCGATTAAATGCGACACGCGCAAATGCACCTGAGTTAATCCCCTGAGCGGTAGTAGGCAAAGATAACTTAACAGTATGTGTACGTGTAATCGGATTAGCAGCACCCACAAGGTTAGAAACAACACCTGTAATAACAGCGTCACGCCCTTCAATCGTCACTTCAGCATTATCGCCTAATTTAAGTAAACGGTACAAATCTGAAGAAACCTCAACTTGTACACTCATAAGCTGACGGTTTTCAAGCACTAACACAGGATTTCCAGGTGCAGCTAAATCTCCTGTTACTGCCAATTTTTGTACAATCACGCCATCAAAAGGTGCTTTAACATCAGCATAGCGCATTTGTCCTTTTGCTTGTTCTTGACCCGCTTCGGCAGCTGATAAATTTTCTTGTGCAACTTGATATTGCAACTTCATTTTATCGAACTGCTGCTGTGTGACTGATTGCTCTTTGAATAGTTTACCAAAACGATCATAATCCGCTTTTGCATCCACTAAAGCAGCATGAGCTTGTGCAACTGCTGACTGAGCTTGACGAATTTGGCTATTAATATCCGTCGGATCAATCGCAAACAACAACTGTCCCTCTTTAACTGATTGCCCAACTTGAATCGTTAAGTTTCGAATATACCCCATCAGACGCGAAGCAATTTTTGATTGCTGATCAGGCACAATCGATCCAGGAATAACTTCAGTCATTGCAACACGCTCTTGACTGACTTGAACAAGAGTACCAGCATTATCTCGCACTAAAGTTTGTGCGCAAACACATTCAGAGGTTAACAAACCAATTGCTAACAATAAAGAAATACTATGTTTTTTCATTTTGTATATGAACCTAATATTATTAAATAAAATTTTCGTCTAGTTCGCCAATCAAAACACGCAACGTTGCACGTTGCACATTGACTTCTTGACGCGCCGCAATTAAGTCTGCTTTCGCTTTGAGCAGCTGTGTTTCTGCAACCAAAACCTCAGTAATGGTAGCAACGCCCCCTTCATGACGTTGACGAACCAAACGTGCAGCTTCTTCTGCCTGCTCTACGTTCAACTGTAAAGACGAAACTCGATTTTGTGCCTCAGCTGCTTTTTTATACGATTCTGAAACCTTAAAAACGACTTCTTGTTCTGCTTTTTTAACTTTTGCATTCATTTCAGACTGAGTTGCACGAGCACGCTCAACAGTTGCCTTGGTCACACCAAAATCTGTCAAAGTCCAGCTCATAACCCCTGCAATGGTATAGCTGCTATTATTTAACGCCACATTATTGTCATTCCAGTCTTGACGCGCCATGAGCCCTACTGTTGGCAAATAAGCCGCTTTTGCCCCATCCAAAGCAGCACCTGTTGAGTCTGCTTGCATTCTTAACGCACGTAACTGTGCATTATTTTCTAAAGCACGCGCCTTAGCAGTTACCAAATCACCATCAAATAAGGTAACGCCACTGCCCTTAATAAGCTCTAGAGGCGTATCTAATGATAATCCCATTAACATTTTCAACTGTTCAAGCGCAATTTCTTGTTGGTTTTTGGCCTGCTCTTGTTGCAGTTTAACATTGGATAAATGCACACGCGCAGTGAGTAGTTCTGATTTAACCAAAACGCCTTGAGCCGTTAAATTTTCTGCTGTTTTAACAAAAGATTCGGCTGCCTTAACCCCTTGTGCTGCCACATCAGCAAAAGCCCCCGCTGTCGATACACCATCAAAAGCTTGATATACCATAAAAATAAGCTGTTGACGCGCAGCAGTATCACCCGACTGAGCCGCCTGCAAATAAGATTGTGCTTGGCGAATATAAGAGTCAATTAAACCGCCCGTATAAAGCGGCATTTGCGCCTCTAAGCGCGTATTAATATTAGTGTAGTCATTAGGATGATTTAATGCATTAGGTGCAACATTAGCAACGCCCGTATATTCACCTAAGCCTAAATCATTAAATGTCGCATTTTGCTGCATCAACTTCATACCAAAGACGCTTAAAGGATCATTACTTCGACTAGCAGTGATACTGGTAGTAATTTTAGGAAGATAGCTATTTTTCGCCTGCGTAATCGCTGCATTGGCTTGCTCAATACGCGCATTACTTGCCAATAGTTCTGGATTTTGACTTAATGCCAATGCCACACACTGACGCAAATCCAAGTCCTCGGCATGTACGACACCAACAGACAAAAATACGGATATACCCAATAAACCCATTATTTTTTGCATGACTAAACTCCTTAAAATACAAATATTATCATGTTATCTTACTGATATTTGTAAAAAATTAAAGCCCTTTATAAGGGCATAAGTATTTCATTATATCATTAAATACTTATATAAGAACAATACGCAACAAGACTAACTCAATACCAACAAAGCTGCACGACGCAACCAAATCAATTGACCATGAAAAAAATGCCCTGCTTTTGCACGCCACAAAAGATCAATTGTATTTGCATTTGCCCATGCCAATGCCTGTTTTGCTGAAACAACTTCATCCTCTCCGCCTTGAATAACCGTAATAGGAATATTGGGCAACATAATACGCTCCATTGGATATAAAGAAACAGGAGGTGCAACCAATAGCATTCTTGCTGGCATCAACGACTCAGCAACCAACGAAGTCACCCAAGCACCAAACGAAAATCCTGCCAATATCACATCACGTGTTCCCCATCGCCCAAGTGCAAAAGCCAATACCGCCTTCAAATCATACCGCTCACCATGCCCATGATCAAATTCACCTTGTGAATTACCAACACCACGAAAGTTATAACAAACCACTAAACAACTACTTTCTACGCCAGCTTTAGCCAAGGTTTGCACTACTTTATTATGTAAACTTCCGCCATGCAAAGGATGCGGATGCGATATCAAAAGCAGCTGAGTTTGTTCATTAAGTATCTTTGGAAGATGCACACAGACTTCCAAAGCACCAACAACCCCCTGTATCATCATCATCTCAAACCCACTGGGTAATAATGGTCGTAACATCGTAAAAGGAATTCCTCGTGTCTTTTAATATCATAATTGATGATGCAGTCGCACAAGCTCAACACTTATTCGCACCATTAGGTAGTCCTATTATAATCCCTGGATGTGACATTACGAATCGTGCACAAGAAGCAGATGCATTAATTATTCGCTCTCGAACACAAATAACAGAAAAATTACTGCATGACAATCCACGTATTCGTTTTATTGGTAGCACGGTTGTTGGACTCGATCACGTCGATTTAGAAGCCTGCCAACGTCACAATGTTACCTTTTATGCGGCACAAGGCTGCAATGCACGCTCAGTTGCCGAATATGTTATTAGTCAAGTTGTTGACTATGCTGTAGCACATAATCGTGAGTTTAACAGCCTAACGCTAGCTGTTATCGGTGTAGGTCATGTTGGCAAACAAGTCGAACACTTAGCAACGTTATTGGGATTAACAGTATTACTTAACGACCCATTTCGTGCCGAAAAAGAAGCGAATTTTAACAATGTCACGCTAGATAATTGCTTGCAGCAAGCAGATATTATTACACTCCATACACCACTTACTTACTCGGGTGATTATCCTAGCTACCACCTCATTAATCGTTCTAATATAAATTATATTCGTGAGAATAGCCTTTTTATTAATGCTGCTCGTGGCGGTATTGCTGACGAAGGCGCATTACTAACACGCCCTGATTTAACCTTAATTACAGATTGCTGGCATAATGAACCACATATTAATACTCAATTATTAGCAGCCAGTAAGCTCGCAACACCGCATATTGCAGGACATGCACTAGATGCTAAATATCGTGGTGGTATTATGGCAAGAGATGCACTCGCGCAATGGTTAACTATTTCAACAATTACGCATACAAAAATACCTAGTATCGCAATAGAAAAAAGTGTGAATATGCACTATAAAGAATTAACAGCACAGGTTCAGCTTGCACAAGTTTTACAACACGCCTACAATTTCACTTCAGATGATACTGTTTTACGTCTTGCGCCAACAGCGCAACGAGGACAAGTGTTTGAGTCCTATCGTCGTAACTACCCTATACGTCGAGAGTGGACACAACAGCATCTCACTACAACAGGACTATTAACACAAACGATCGACTGGGCAGGCGCGTTAGGATTTATACTATAAGTTTTTTCAACACTAGACATTAGTAAATGTTATTGCCCAACAAGAAAAATCAATTTTCTCTTTTTAACAAATAAGCGTATTCTTCTATACGTTAAATTAATATAACCATTTGGAGCTAAGTAAAATATGAAAGCAATAACTTTCTTAAAAGGTGCTGTTTTAGCAGCGGGCATCGCAACATTAAGTGGCTGTGGCACAATGCACGCTATTGGCAACTTAGAAGAAGGTGCTGGTAGCACATTCATGGAGATTTGGGATAAATGGACTGCTGCAGAAGGCGATATTGCTGAAGCGACAATGTGGAAAGTTAAAGTCAAAGATGGTGTTAAGTTAGATGAAGTAAAAGATGCTATCAACGGCGTTGCTACGAATCGTAATATCAAAAACGTTGGCGAGTTACCACTTTCTGAAGAATTAAAAGCACGTGGCATCAAATCGGGTGTTATCCATGTTATGTCTTTCTGTAATCCAGAAACAGCACGTAAAATGACTGACTTCTCACCCGCTATGGCAGGTTTCTTACCATGTCGCGTTAACATTGTTGAGCAAGCAGATGGTTTGTGGATTTACACCATGAATATGGATATGGCGATTAAAATGGGTCGTAAGATGCCAGCAGAGCTAAAAGGTCCTGTTATGGATGTTCGCAATACAATGGCGGAAATGTTAGAAAAAGGCTCAAAAGGCGAATTTTAATTCTCGCAATTAATATTAAGCCCTTGCTATTGTTGCAGGGGCTTATCACACTAAATAAATTATAATCTCAAAGAGAACACTCATGAAGAAAATTAACTCTGTTTTAACGGCAACCATTTCTGCCTTACTTCTTACGCCTGCTTTTGCTACCAATGGCACCAATATGACTGGTTTTGCTTCACAAACAAGCGCAATGGGTGGTACAGGAACAGCGGCTTATTACGGTGCTGAAAACGTAATTGTTAACCCAGCCATGATCGGCAAAGGAACAGGCACTGAATTTGTATTCGGTGGCACTATCTTCAAACCCTCTGTCAGTAATGATGGTTTAATGGGTAACACTGTCGATAAAGCAAATAGCAATGCTGATTTATTTATGATTCCGAGTGTTGCCTTATCTAGCCGCATTAACGATAACCTAAGTTTTGGTGTCGGTATGTTTGGCACATCAGGCATGGGGGTTGACTATAATAACGCAACAGGTTCTAAAGGCTTGACACTGTCAGCGCAAAGTCAATTGCAAGGTATGCGCATTGTGCCAACAGTTGCTTATAATAGCACTAACTACGGCATTGGGTTCTCTCCTATTATCCAGTATAGCGCCTTAGACCTTAACTATAAAAATGTAATGTCACCAACTCCCTCAACTGTTGGTTCAGGCATGTCATCTGATTTAGGCTTTGGCTTTACTTTGGGTGGTTACTATGATGTAAGCAAAGAAATGACTTTGGGTGCTACCTATACTTCTGCTATCCAATCTACCTACAAAGGGCAACTTTCTGGTGCTTCACAGCCTTTCGTTGGCTTACTTTCAACCGCTTTTAGTGATACGATGGAACAGCCTGCTGAGATAAAAATTGGTGCTGCTTATACAATGGGCAAGGTTATGTTGACAGGCGATATGAAACAAATCCGTTGGAGCGAAGCAAAAGGCTATAAAGAGTTTGGCTGGCAAGATCAAAATGTATTAGCATTGGGCTTAAAATACTCTGGCGCAGGTTACTGGGTTGGTGTTGGGTTTAATCGTGCAGATAATCCTATTAAAGCACAAGCTGCTAACTTAGCAACAGGCGGCACAACTGACGGTGCAGTTATTAATATGTTTAACAATATGTTCTTCCCTGCAACAACTGAAAATCATTTCTCGCTTGGTGGTGGTTATGAGCTAACTAAATCAGTAACCATTGACGGTGCTATCGTTTACGCACCAGAGGTTACCACAACCGTAGATACGAGCGGTCTTTTTCAAGGAATGGCTTTGTATGCTGGCAAACCAATGAATCAAGCGATGGCTGCTACTTCTAGCAACACAACAAGCCATTCTCAGATTGGTTATTCTGTAAGCGTTCGCTACAAATTCTAATTTGCAGCAACGTGATAAAAAAACAGCACCAATTGGTGCTGTTTTTTTAACGACTATTTTACACATTAAATCTAAAGTGCATTACATCGCCATCTTTCACGATATAGTCTTTGCCCTCTAAGCGTAGCTTGCCTGCTTCTTTACAACCCGCTTCGCCCTTATAAGTAATAAAGTCATTGTAGGCCATGACTTCAGCACGAATAAAACCACGCTCGAAATCACCATGAATCACACCAGCGGCTTTGGGTGCAGTTGTTCCTTTTTGAATCGTCCAAGCACGCACCTCTTTGACACCAGCAGTAAAATAAGTTTGCAAACCCAACAAGGCATAACCTGCACGAATAATACGGTTTAAACCAGGCTCTTCTAACCCCATTTCACTTAGAAACATTTCTTTTTCATCATCTTCTAATTGTGAAATTTCAGCTTCGATTGCAGCACAAACAGGTACAACATCTGCACCGAATGTAGCAGCCTTGGCACGTACCGCATCTAATAATGGATTATTTTCAAACCCATCTTCTGCAACGTTAGCCACAAGCATCATTGGTTTGGTTGTTAAGAGATGCAAATCATATAAATGAGCCTGCTCTTCAGCATCTAATACTAGCTCACGTACTAGTTTACCTTCATGTGTCGCTTTAAGTGCTTTTTCGATAACTGCTTTTTTTGCCAATGCTGTTTTATCATTAACACGCGCCGCTTTATCAACGCGAATTAAACCACGTTCTAAGGTATCCATATCAGCAAGGACTAATTCCATATTAATCACTTCTAAATCCGATAGCGGATCGACACGACCTGCAACGTGGATGATATCATCCGACTCAAAACAACGTACCACTTGCACAATGGCATCAGCCTCACGAATATGTGCCAAGAACTTGTTACCCAATCCTTCACCCTTAGACGCACCTTCAACAATACCTGCAATATCGACAAATTCCATAATCGTATCTTGCATACGTTCAGGTTTCACAATTGCTGCTAATGCGTGCATGCGTGGATCAGGAACTGGCACAATACCCACATTCGGCTCAATCGTACAAAAAGGATAGTTTTCAGCTGCAATTGCTGCCTTAGTCAACGCATTAAACAAAGTAGACTTACCCACATTCGGCAAACCAACAATACCGCACTTAAAACCCATCTTAACTATCCTTTCGTGTGTAATTTATTCATCGCTAATGGCATTTTATCGTCCATCAACAAATTCATAATATGGTAACTACGATAAATGGCATCATCTATCGCCTCGCGCTCCGCTTTAGCACAGGCATGTAACACATAATCAGCTACCTGATTACGATGTCCAGGATGCCCAATACCCAAACGCAAACGCATAAATTCTTGTGTGCCCAATGCCTTAATCATATCTTTAAGACCATTGTGTCCCCCTGCACCACCACCAATTTTTAAGCGTGCTTCGCTGGGCTGTAAGTCCAACTCATCGTGTACCGCTAAAACTGCTTCTGGGGGAATTTTATAAAAATTAGCTACTGCTGCTACCGCCATGCCACTTCGATTCATAAAAGTAGTTGGTTTTAATAACCACACATCCGAACCGTTGACCTTAGCACGCGCCACTTCGCCAAAAAACTTAGCGTGTGTACTAAATGCAGTATTCCACGCACGTGCCAATTCATCAACAAAGAAAAAGCCAGCATTGTGTCGCGTAGCCTCATATTCTTTGCCTGGATTTCCCAAGCCTACAATGAGTTGCGGCACCATACTGGCTTTCCTTTTTAAGAAATCAATAAAACTAAACTAAGTTAGTTTTATCTGATCTTAACGTTTTTTAGACTTACCTAAACCAACAACAGCTTGGTCGTAATCAGAATTGCCATGCAATAGCGCAGTTGCCTGAACGCCTTCTGGCAATACCAAATCTGATAAACGAATACGCGTGTTTTCTTCCATCTTAGACACATTCACTTCAATAACAGAAGGCAAGCTTGCTGGTAAACAACGCACTTCAACGTCTACTTGGAAGAATGTCATCACACCACCACCCTTCACACCAGGTGCTACATCAGCACCAACGAAGCTCAATGGGATACGCTTGTAGATCATACGCGCATTGTCTAAACGCTGTAAGTCAACGTGCATAACCTGTGGTTTTGCAGGGTGACGTTGCAAATCTTTGATAACAACAACTTCATCTTCAGCTAAGCCTTTAACTGTGATTGGGCTATTGTATACAGCATCGTCATCTAACGCATGAACTAAAAAGTTGTGGTTTAATGTAATGCTTAACGGTGCTTTATCAGCGCCATAAATAATAGCAGGAACCAAACCCGCATGACGAAGGCGGCGGCTCGCACCTTTCCCTTCATCAGTACGAGACTGAGCTTCCCAAATACGATCTGTCATAAAAGACTCCAAATGTTACAAGTTTAAAACGTGTGAGCTATGCGACCTAGCCCACACACGAAAGTGCGAAATTAAAACGCAACTTTAGGGGGAACAAAAGTCGCCATCATTGAGCTGACTGACTCTTCTTCGTGTACGCGACGGATAGTTTCGCCTAATAAAGGAGCAATCGATAACTGACGCACTTTATCACACGCTTGCGCTTCAATCGATAAAGGAATTGTATCACTCACCACCAATTCGTCTAACGGTGACTCTTTGATATTTTTAAGCGCAGCACCCGATAAAACAGCATGAGTACAATAGGCACGCACACTAAGTGCACCTTTTTCTTTTAATGCCACCGCTGCTTTGCACAAAGTACCCGCTGTATCGACCATATCATCAATGAGTACGCAATGTTGACCAGCAACATCGCCAATAATATTCATGACTTCTGACACATTTGCCTGTGGACGACGCTTATCAATAATTGCCAATTCTGCATCAAGTAGTTTTGCAACGGCACGCGCACGCACAACACCACCAACATCAGGAGAAACCACACGCACTGCACGACCAGAAGCACGAATATCCTGAATAAACAATGGTGAAGCATAAATATTATCAACAGGAATATCGAAAAACCCCTGAATTTGATCAGAATGTAAGTCAACTGTTAATACGCGATCAGCACCAGCTGCAGTAATCATGTTTGCCGTTAGTTTAGCAGTAATAGGAACGCGTGCTGAATTAACACGACGATCTTGACGTGCAAAACCATAATAAGGCACTACTGCAGTAATGCGTTTGGCAGAAGCACGCTTAAGCGCGTCAATGATAACTAACATTTCCATCAAATTGCCCGCTGGATCTGGCGTACAGGTTGGCTGCACGACGTAAATATCCATACCACGCACCGATTCTTTGATTTCAACTTGAGTTTCACCGTCACTAAAACGACCTACGATACATTGTCCGAGGTGCATAGAAAGTGATTGCGTAATACGTTCGGCAAGTGCCACATTGGCATTACCAGAGAAGACTAAAAATTCGTTTTTGGCCACTTTGAAAAGATCCTTGTGGGACTTTAAGAAAAATTTGCCGAAGGCTTTGTTTGGATTACTTTATTGATTCATATAATAAAGCACTACGAAATTAGATGGCTGGGCCGGCTGGATTCGAACCAACGCATGCCAGGATCAAAACCTGGAGCCTTACCGCTTGGCGACGGCCCAATCAATTTGTGTCTGCGTATTATAGCCTATTTTTTTATATTTGCAAGCATCAATATGCAATTTTTCATATTTTCATCATTCTACACTCACGACTAAACACAACAAACACTAGCGCAATTCAAAAAGACGAACTATGCTAACGCATTAACCCTTACCCTACAGCCAAACGCCATGATTAACCTTCCGCCGCTTACTCATAACAAACAACTGGGGAAATACAATCTTTTTGGATTGGGTTTTCGTCCTTTCTTTTTGCTGACAACGTTATGGGGTATTGTTGCAATTATCTTATGGGGTTTAATGCTGTTTAGTAGCGCACCTATTGCGCATTATGCCGATGCACTTACTTGGCACAAGCACGAAATGATTATTGGTATGGGATCGGCACTTGCTGCAGGGTTTTTATTAACCGCAGTGCGAAACTGGACAAAAATAAATACGCCAATAGGAATGCAGCTTGCTCTATTAGCAACACTATGGATAGCAGGGCGATTAGCATGGACTTTTGGTAACGATATTTTGCCAAGTTGGATAATTATGCTCGTTGATTTTGCATTCCTACCTTGGCTAACTTTTGTTATCGCCAAGCCCATTTGGCAACGCAAACAATGGAATCAGCTTGTCTTTCCTGCTATTTTATCAATATTGACACTTGCTAATACGCTTATTTATTTATCGCTGTGGCAATATGGTGACTTTCTCCTCATTGCAAGTAAGCTTGCCATTTATGCGCTACTAATTTTATTGGTCGTGATGGGCGGACGAATTATTCCTTTTTTTACAGAAAAGGGATGTAATTTGCGCCTGCAACCAACGCCACATTTTATCGTTACGGGCTATTTGACTGCCTTTCTTGTTGTTGTCTTGCTTGATATAACTAATAGCCTAGCGCCTATTATGTTATTAGCTTCTTTCATTGCAGGTGCATTGTTTTGGATACAGCTTTATTATTGGCAAATCTGGCGCACGGCTAGCAATCCATTAGTGTGGGTATTGCATATCGGTTATGTAGGCATTGGGTTAGGCTTTATGTTAAAAGCAGCTTCTGTCATTTGGATAGAATTCTCTGTACTTGCTATTCATTCATGGATGATGATTGCCTTGGGTGGTATTGGCTTGGGAATGATGGCACGTGTATCACTTGGGCATAGTGGCAGAATACTAACCACACTACCGATAATGCGCAGCGTATTCGTACTCATTATTGGTGCGGGCATAATGAGAATGTTTGAACCGATATATCCAATGGCACTAC